>NZ_JAOQJI010000040.1:0-34632 GCF_025567125.1 Phocaeicola fibrisolvens
CATACAGACACATTATCTGGAAATCATCAACTTCTTTGAGAAGCGTTCCACAAACGCTGCATCTGAATCCTTCAATGCAAAAATAAAGAGCTTCCGTTCGCAGTTCAGGGGAGTAAAGGACAAGGCCTTCTTTTTGTTCAGACTGGCTAAAATTTATGCTTAATCAACGAATCCCTCAGATTTTTACGTTGAGCCCTGAATCCTTCAATGTATTTATGCAATAATAAACAACAAAAAAAGCATCTTCGAATGGAAGATGCTTTTCGTGACCGCGACAGGATTCAAACCTGTAACCGGCTGATCCGTAGTCAGCTACTCTATTCAGTTGAGCTACGCGGCCAATCAATTCTAAATCTGACCCGAATTGGTGACCACGACAGGATTCAAACCTGTAACCGGCTGATCCGTAGTCAGCTACTCTATTCAGTTGAGCTACGTGGCCAATCAATTCTAAATCTTAAAGGAAAATGGTGACCGCGACAGGATTCAAACCTGTAACCGGCTGATCCGTAGTCAGCTACTCTATTCAGTTGAGCTACGCGGCCAATCATTTTTCAAACCTAACCAGACAAGTGACCGCGACAGGATTCAAACCTGTAACCGGCTGATCCGTAGTCAGCTACTCTATTCAGTTGAGCTACGCGGCCATGTCCTTTTTGTTTGACGGGTGCAAAGGTATAGACTTTGAGTGAAACTTCCAAATATTTCACCGATTTTTTTGCAACAAATTTACTCCATAAAACGGCTTCCAAATATCTGCCAGCCCAATGTGAGACCCAAATTCCAGTCATTACTCGGTGAACTGTAGTGATTTAGATAAGCACAGATAGAGCCGAACGGAAGTCGCACCACGAGGTCCAATTCTCCCATATATTCTACCTGCGAAAAGACTTTTCCATAACGGGCTTTGTTATTTTCTTCTCGAATGGGAAAAATCGGAGCAAATCCGTACATACCCAGCCGCACCTGGAAAACATTATTGAACTGGTAAATCGGGCACACACCCATTCCGATGAACTGATTGGCCCGAAATGCCTCATTGTAGGTAATCCGGCTGTGAGCCGTAGGGGCGAATTCACCTGCCTGCATCATGGTAGCTCGGTAATTATGACTGAAATTGCGCGATGAATAATAAGCCTTCAGGTAAGTACCCAGCGAAAAATTACGCTTCAACTCGTAATATTTCTCCAATTCGTATGAGATTTGCAACCACGACTGGATAAATTTATAGTTTTCCGTATATGCAGCATCCTCCACCCCCGGATAGTAATACTCTGTTCCTGTATAAATATGGGCTGCGAGTCTTTCTCGTCGCCCGGAAGTAGCAAACTGACGGCTGTTAAGTGTATTCCCATCCAAGGCCACCGACCCCCCGAATATAGAATATTTACTGACATCGCGGATATCCGAAGTGAAATCGATGACATTCGTCTGGAAATACTGGTCTTCCAGCTGACCGATACCAATACCGAATTCAGCTTTCTGCCGACTCAGGAAAGGCATGGACACGAAAAGCTTGACGTATTTCTCCTTTTGCTGATTGAAGATGGGCGTATTGCCTTTGCTCAACAGTTTCTCTTGTTTCAGGTAATCGAAAGTAGACAAGGAAGCTACCAGACGATACGAGGTGGGCAGACGCGTCGGCAAGTCGATACGCCCAGACAGTTGCAGGTTGTTGTAAATCTGCCCCAGTTGTCCGTCCAAAGAGAGCTCTTTGGAATAATTGTTCAAGTTGTGATAAGTTGCCCCGATATATACCTGATTGGCTCCGTTGGACCCCACGTTTCCCCCTACCCTGAGTGAAAGATCGTCTTTCATACGTACCTGCAGGTCGAGGTTGAAGTCCTTCTCATAAGGATTATACACGGCATGAGGAATAATCTCGGAAATCATATTGTCGGACGACATCAGCCGGAAATACCCTTTTCTGAGTTCTTCCAAAGAAAATGTACCGTCCTCATCGGCATGAAATTCCTTGCGGATGTATCTTTTCTGCTGATCGTTTGCCCCGTGAATGATGATATTCCGGAAACGGAATTCAGGCATTTTCTGCTTGAAAGCGATGCGTTCCTTTTCCAGCAGACGATAATCCATGCGTCGTGAAATCCGGTTCTTGATAGAATCCATCAGTTCAATGGTGCGATTGTAGCCGATGTCGTGCAGTTCGTCAAAGCGGTCGAAATCCATCAGACTTACATCATCGTACTTGAAAGTCATGAGGATGCCCATGGAATCAGGTACAGAATAATCAGTTTTCTGCATAATCATGCTTTCCAGCTGCCCGATGATATCACCTTCCTTAGGCTTGCCGGGATTGGAACTGACCACACTCCCTATGATAACATCGGGATGAAAGTCTTCAGCCATAATGTTGACGGGAAAATTGTTGTAGATACCTCCGTCGTAAGCCAGTACGGAATCTATTTCGATTGGCTTGAACATGCCCGGGAAACTCATGGAAGCCCGAACGGCATCTCCAAGGTCGCCTTCCTTAAAAATAATAGGACGCTTGTTGTACACATCAGACGCCACACAACGGAATGGCACAAACAGATTGTCGAAATTTCCCCGACATGAGGCAGTGGCCTGCCCGAATAACTCCACAAAGGCCAAATTCATTTGCAACGGGTCGACTACGCTGGAAGGCAAGAACTGTGTCTTTACCTTGTGCAACGGATTTTTCAGCGACACGCGGATGTTGATGAATTCCGGCGTAGGCGGGTTCTTTTTAAAATAGTAAATATATTTTTCCTGTATTCCGCCCGAATACCAACGTTTGAAATCGTCCGACTTGATGAGCTTCTCCATGTCATCCGGCGAGTACCCCATGGCATAAAGCGAGCCGACAATAGCCCCCATAGACGTACCTGCAATGTAATCAATAGGAATGTTGTTTTCTTCCAGTGCGCGGATAATTCCGATATGCGTCAATCCTTTGGCTCCTCCCCCGCTAAGCACCAACCCCACCTTCTGAGCAGATGCTTCCGGGAAAAACAGGCAGAATAGAACGACCAGGATGCTGTATATTTTTTTCATGCAATGAATGTTCCAAATTGTGTTTTCCAAATATAGAAATATTTTTTCATCTTCAGGGAAGATTTCAAATTCTTTTCAGAATCAGGTGCGAACTTTGCCACAAACACATAAAAAAAGAACACTGGTTATGAAGAAACTCGTATTTTGGGCCATGATGACACTAGGTGTAATCAGCCTGCAAAGCTGTGACAAAGAAGACGACAACAACCTGCAAATTTCCGCAGGACTACAGGAAGCATTCGACGCACGTTATCCCCATGCCTCAAGAGTGGACTGGGAACGTACGGGGGAGTTCTATGAAGCAGAGTTTACAGAAAATGGCGGTGAACACAAAGCTTGGTTCACTTTCGAAGGCGTATGGGTAATGACGGAATACGATATTCCTTTCACACGATTGCCGCAAGCCGTACAGGATGCCTTTGCAGCCGGAACGTATGCTTCATGGCGGGTAGATGACGTAGACAAAATCGAAAAGAGCGACATGAGTGTGGTATATATCATCGAGGTGGAATCGGGCACACAAGAATACGAACTGACTTACCTGGAAGACGGTACACTGATTCGTGAGAATACGGAATGGAGCGAACATCTGCCGGTAGCTCCCGACCAGCTATCCAGTGTGAAAGAACTGGTGAAAGAGATGTATCCTCAAGCTTCGATTCTCGACATCGAAGAAGAAAAAGGGAACATTGAGGTGGAAATTCGCGACGGAGGCCGTCAGAAAGAAGTATATTTCAAACTCGCCGATGGGAAACCTGTCTGGATGCATACCTCTTACGAAGTGGAAAGATACGAAATCAAGAATCTTCCCGAAGCTGTGCAACAGGCTTTACAAGCGCTCTCAGGAAGCGGAATGGAAGTAGACGACATCGATTTCTTCGAAACACCCCAAGGAAACTATTACCGTGTAGAAGTGGAAGACCGGGATGTAGACAAATATGTATATGTAGCCGAAAATGGGGAAATGTTACAGATGAGACTTAAAAATCATGTTTAAAAACACAAAATAACAGAGAAAACTGAATCATTTTAGGAAATAAACCGTATATTTGCATTCGGATTTCCCAAATTCACGTGACAAAAGGGGCTCTTCTTTTGCCGCAGAAGTAATGTTCCGGGCAGGAAATCACTGTAAGGACACAGTACCGGATAGTATTAACTAAAATCAAATTACATGCTCAAAAATGTAAAGTGGATTTTTGTTGTATTAGTATTCAGTTCCTTGATTTCTCTGTCATTCGACAAGAGAAATACTCCCACCGAGAAACTTCCGCTTGGGGCACAGGCTCCGGAGTTAGTACTCGGAAAAGAAAAGCAGCCGCTCAGTCTGCAAGCCTCTAAAGGCAATTATATTTTACTGAGCTTCTGGGCCAGTTACGATGCCACGTCGCGTACCCGCAATGCCAGATTGCATCATGTGGTTTCGAACGATGCCCGTGTTGAGATGATTTCCATTTCTTTCGACCGCTATCCGTCAGTTTTCCGGACAGTTGTCAAACAAGACGGTATCACAGACAACGTCTATCAGGAAATGGAGGGTGAAGATTCAGAGATTTTCAAGTCGTACGACCTGAAACACGGTTTTACCAACTGTCTTATAGACGACCGCGGGGTAATTGTGGCAAAGAACGTAAACCCCTCTGAGCTGGCATCGCTGCTACACACAGCCAAAAGCTGATGCCCACCCCTTACAGAAGATGACATGGATACAACAAAAAGCAAAGAGATTTCAAATTCCTTCTCGGTTTTTGAAATCTCTTTTTTATTACCTGTATGCATAAAAAGGTGCAAGGGATTCCCTTAGCACCGTATCTTCAGTTCGTCCAAAATGCGGCGCATCTGCTCGTAGGTGGTGATGCGTGTGGGCACCAGCGGCAGACGCAGGCGGTTCTCAATCATGCCCATCATGCTGAGCATGGCTTTCACACCGGCCGGGTTACCATCGACGAAGAGCAGTTTGAACAACTCCGTAAACTTGTGGTGGATGGTCAGCGCACTGCTATAATCGCCTGCCAGTGCCAGACGGGTCATGCGACTGAATTCCCGCGGAAAAGCGTTTCCGATGACCGAAATGACTCCCACGGCACCCAGTGTAATCAGCGGGAAGGTGATACCGTCGTCGCCCGAAATCACGTCGAAATTCTCCGGCTTATTCTTGATGATATCGTCCATCTGCGAGATGTTGCCCGAAGCCTCCTTAATGGCCACGATGTTCTTGAAGTCGCGTGCCAGCCGCAGAGTCGTTTCGGCCGTCATGTTCACACCTGTACGTCCAGGTACGTTATAGAGCACCACCGGAAGCTTGGTAGCTTCGGCAATGGCTTTGTAATGCTGGTAAATACCTTCCTGCGAAGGTTTATTGTAGTAAGGAACAGCCACCAGTACGGCATCTACTCCCGTGAAGTCTTCGTTTTTCAGGGTGTTGAGTACGGTCTGCGTACAGTTGCTGCTGATACCCAGCAGGATGGGTACACGACCGTTGACGCGTTCTATCACCACCTTCTTGATTTGTCTTTTTTCTTCTTCTGTCAGTGTCGGAGTTTCTGCAGTGGTTCCCAGTACACAAAGAAAATCCACCCCGTTTTGTACCTGATATTCAACGAGTCTCAACAGTGCATCATAATCCACGCTACCGTCACTCTTGAAGGGAGTAATCAGCGCCACCCCCATTCCTTTCAGTCTTCTTGCTATCATAAATGAAATATAAACGCTTTAACGAGTGTACAAAAGTACGAATATTTTCAACTTAACCTATATATTTAATCGTTTTTTTGCCTTTTATAAATAATTTGTAAAGAAATGGCAGTTTCTTACTCACCAATCATTTCGAGAAACTCTTCTTCATTTACAATGCGGATGCCGAGTTTCTGTGCTTTCTCCAGCTTGCTGGGGCCCATGTTCTCGCCGGCCAGAATAAAGCTCGTCTTCTTGGAGATGCTGCCCACGTTCTTTCCTCCGTGCTTTTCAATGAGCGCCTTGTATTCGTCGCGCGAATGGCGGGCAAACACCCCACTGATAACGATGGACTGGCCTTGCAGCTTGTCGGTCTGTCCGGCTGTCTCTTCTTCGCTCACCGCCATCTGCAATCCGGCTTCGCGCAGGCGTTCGATGAGCTGCAGGTTCTTCTCGCTATGGAAATAGCGAAGGATGCTCTGCGCAATCTTCTCGCCGATTTCGTCCACGTGTATCAGGTCGTCCAGTGTGGCCGCCTTCAGCAGGTCGATGGATGGGAACGCCCGCGCCACTTTCTTGGCCACGGTCTCGCCCACAAAGCGGATGCCCAAGGCAAAGAGTACCCGTTCGTAGGGCACGGTCTTCGACTTCTCCACTCCCTGGATGATGTTCTCGGCCGATTTCTCGCCCATGCGGTTCAGGCGGCAAATGTCGGCTGCCTGCAACGTATAGAGGTCGGCCACGTCGTGAATCAGTCCTTCCTGATAGAACTGGTCGACCGTCTCCGGGCCCAGTCCCTCGATGTTCATCGCGCGGCGGCTGATGAAATGCTCGATACGCCCCTTGATTTGCGTGGGACAGCCGTCCTCGTTCGTACAGTAGTGGGCCGCTTCGTCTTCGTAGCGCACCAGCTTGCTGCCGCACTCCGGACAGTGCGTGATGAAGGTCACCTTCTCGCTGCCTGCCGGACGCGCATCCTTGTCCACTCCCGTAATCTTCGGGATGATTTCGCCTCCCTTTTCCACGTACACCATGTCGCCCAGGTGCAGGTCGAGCGCCTCGATGATGTCGGCATTGTGGAGCGAAGCCCGCTTCACCACCGTTCCCGAAAGCTGCACCGGCTCCAGGTTGGCCACGGGAGTGACGGCCCCCGTACGTCCCACCTGATACGTTACCTTCAGCAGCTTGGTGCATGCCTGCTCCGCCTGGAACTTGTAGGCGATGGCCCAGCGTGGCGACTTGGCCGTATAGCCCAGGTTACGCTGCTGACGCAGGGAGTTTACCTTCAGCACAATGCCGTCGGTAGCCACCGGCAGGTTCTTGCGTTCCAGATCCCAGTAGTTGATGAAGTCGAACACCTCCTGCAGTGTGCGCACCTTGCGCATGTGCGAAGAAATCTTGAAGCCCCAGCGTGCGGCCTCCTGCAAGTTCTCATAGTGCCCGTCGTGCGGCAGCTCTTCTCCTAGTAAATAATATAGGTACGCGTCGAGTTTGCGCGAAGCCACCACCGCCGAGTTCTGCGACTTGAGTGTGCCCGATGCCGCATTACGCGGGTTGGCAAACAGCGGTTCCTCGCGTTCCTCCCGTTCGCGGTTCAGCTCCTCGAACACCGTCCATGGCATCAGAATCTCGCCACGGATTTCAAACTGGCGGGGATAGCCTTCGCCCGACAGACGCAACGGGATGGAACGGATGGTCTTCACGTTGTCCGTCACGTCGTCGCCCCGCACACCGTCTCCGCGGGTCACCGCCTGCACCAGCTGCCCGTCTTCGTAGGTCAGCGAGATGGACGTCCCGTCGAACTTCAGTTCACAGCAGATTTCGAAATCCTCGTTCAGCGCTTTCCGCACCCGTTCGTAGAACTCCCGTACCTCCGCCTCGGAATACGTGTTGCCCAGCGAAAGCATGGGATACTTGTGTTCCACCTGGCGGAACTCCTTGTTCAAGTCGCTGCCCACGCGCACGCTCGGCGAGTTCGGGTCGTAGTGTTCGGGATGTTTCGCCTCCAGGTCCTGCAGTTCGCGCATCAAGTGGTCGAATTCCTGGTCGCTGATGGTGGGGGCATTGAGAATGTAGTAGTTATGATTGTGCGTGTGCAATTCTTCACGCAATTGGTCGATTCTTTCTATTTCTGTCATGACATTAAAGCGTAATGTTTCATGCAAAAGTAGCAAAAATATTCGTACTTTTGCAAAAAACAATCGCAGACAAATGAGAATAGACATTATAACCGTATTGCCTGAAATGATTGAAGGGTTCTTCAATTACTCCATCATGAGCCGGGCACAGAAGAAAGGAATTGCCGAGATTCACATCCACAACCTACGCGACTACGCGTACGACCGTTACCGCAAGGTGGACGACTATCCGTTCGGGGGATGTGCGGGCATGGTGATGAAGATTGAGCCGATTGACCGTTGCATTTCCGCGCTGAAAGCGGAACGGGATTACGACGAGGTGATTTTCACGACGCCCGATGGAGAGCAGTTCAACCAGAAGATGGCGAACACGCTGTCGCTGTCGCAGAACCTGATTATCCTGTGTGGGCATTTCAAGGGCATCGACTATCGTATCCGCGAGCATTTCATCACGAAGGAAATCAGCATCGGCGACTATGTGCTGACGGGCGGTGAGCTGGCGGCAGCGGTGATTGCCGATTCCATTGTCCGCATCATTCCAGGAGTGATTTCCGATGAGCAGTCGGCCTTGTCCGATTCGTTCCAGGACAACCTGCTGGCTCCTCCGGTGTACACCCGTCCGGCAGACTACAAGGGCTGGAAGGTGCCCGACATCCTGCTGTCGGGGCATGAAGCGAAGATTCGAGAATGGGAGTTCCAGCAGTCGCTCGAACGGACGAAGCGTTTGCGTCCGGATTTGCTGGAAGAGAAATAAACAAAACAGAATAAATCCAAATGATGCAGGGCCGGAATTCGAAAAGAATCCGGCCCTGTATAAACACATTCATCAAAGATACTACCTTCACTTAATCACCAGAATCGGTGTATTGGAATGGAAAATCATCCGGCGAGCAATGCTCGGATTGAACAGACGGGCAAAAATGTTCCGCTTGTAATTGGATAAGCACAGCACATCGATTCCTTTTTCCTTTACATAGTTGTCCAAATTGCTGAGCAGGCTATCTTCTCCCATCATGTCGTAGTCTATCGTCAGCTGCGGATACTGCTTCTTAAAGTACTCCTGAATACCGACCAACTTGATTTCATTCCACGTACGTTTTTGCGCATTGTCACTCAAATGGATGAACGAAACCTCAAAGTGATAATCCTTGAAAGTAGTTACCAATGAGTCAAACGCAATCAAATCACGCTGGTCAAAGCTGGTAAAGAATGCAATCTTATGGATTTCATCGAAGTTCTTCTTGGTCGCATTTTTCGGAATGGCGTATACAAACACCGGACTACGGTCAATGATTTCAGCCGTCACGCTACCAATCAGATCCATTTCCTTCTCTCCCTTTCCTCGGGTTCCCATGATGATGATAAGCGGCTTTTCTTCGCGTGCATAATGCAGGATTTCCTCTTCAGGCACTCCTTCCTTCAGCACACAGGTATATTTCACGTCGGGCAACTCTCCCTTCGCAATCCGGTCTTTTATGCCGTCGGTCAACTTCTTCAGTTGTTCATGAATGTTGTCGAGCATACTTTTAATGCCCAATTCATGTTCCATAGGCAGTCCGTAACTCTCGGTGGCATATTGCAGGCTAGGCATATACACCGGGCTGAAATACACATGCATCAATACTACCTCCGCTTGAATCTTAGCAGCAAAATTGAATCCAAACTCACACGCAGCCATTGAATAATCGGAAAAATCGACCGGAACCAATATCTGCTTGCCATGTTTCTCTTCCGTTTTCTCCTCGTTGACTACATCCTCGGCCAGCCACGTAGAACTTTCAATGATTTTCAAAGCCCTGGGCAAGTCACTCTCCCGGATACGTATCCTCACGCCCGAAGATATGACGGGCTGAATCAGATTGACATTATGGATGCATGCCTCAATTCCTTCATTTTCAAGCACATTCTTCAGAATCTGAGCCTTAGAATAAGTAAGAATGGCCAGTGTAACAAGTTTTTCTTCCATGGCTTCTGCTTTTAAAGGGTTAATATCATTAAACAAGAAGGGCTGCAACAAGAACGGATACTCTCCTTCTCCCTGTTACAGCCCTGTTTTATCAAGCACGTTGTACTTCTTTCAGAATGGCTATTGCCTTGTCGAGCACCGTGGTATCATCCAGCATAACCAACCCGCCGTCAGGCCCTGGTTCCAAGTGGATACCCACGCTTTTTCCGTCCTTAAAATTATGTCCTCCAAAGAAATTTCGCACCGTTTCCACACTGAGATTCAATTCGTCGGCAATACGATGCATGCTGCCCGAGGGCAATGAGTCTTTGATTTTACGAAGTTCGTTAAATGTTATCGTTCTGTTCATAGTAATCAAAATTAAGCGTTAGACAAATATGTTAATTGTTTCTTTTTTAATTCTCGATTTAAATATAGTAAAAGATTATGAGTAGACAAAACCTATCACGTTTTTTTTCAAATTTACTTGACAGACCGACTAGAAATTCAGAAATTTTGCCACTGCCATTCCCTTGATAACGGCATAAAAATAGGTCAGCAGCAAAGTCGCATGCAAGAGAAAGATGTCGTCCTTTGTATATCCGCTTGCCGTATACTGGGTGGAGATATACTGTGGACTGTCATCAAAGAAGCGCTTGCAAAGATAAGCATACAGGAAATACACCAATGTGCCCACCAGCATCCCTTCCACTGCTCCACACAGAATATCACCGGGATAATGCACTCCCAGATAAATGCGTGAATACGAAGGTATCAACGCCCAAAGAAACATCATGCACGTGAACGGTAAATAGCGTACCAGCAATGAAGCAAACATGGCCACCGCAAAGGTGTTGGCCGCATGGCTGGAAATAAATCCGTACAAACCGCCACGATAACCGTTGACCGTCTGTACCATGTACATCAGCTCCGGATCCTGTGCAGGGCGGAAACGGGCAAAATAAGGCTTGCAAATACCCGACGCAATCTGGTCGGCCAGTGTCACGGAAAGGGCAAACATCAATACAATGACAAGCCCTTGCGGTATACGGTTGTTCTTGAAAATGACATACAGCAACACCACCAAAGCTGGAATCCATGTACGTGTATCGGTCACCGTCCACATGAATCCATCCCAAAACAAGGAGTCACTTCCGTTCAACGAAAGCAGCAATGCCTTGTCGGCCTCTATGAGTTGCTGTATGTCTGCCATTTCTATGTCTGAATTAAATGAGTTCTATTGCTTCTGTCTTCACCCAGCCTTTGTTGCCGTCTTCCAGGCGGATTTCTTTCCAGCCCTTCATGGAATTGTCCTCGATGAAGACCTTCGTTCCTTCGTGAAGCACGAACAGGTCGGTACCGCTTTCGTTCGGCGTGCTCTTGACGTTAATGGTCGGTTCCATCACAATGGCACCTGTACGGTCTACAAGTTCTGACTTCTGTTCGCTGGCAAAAAGATTGGTACATACCGTCACCACCAGAAATACTACACCTACGATGAATCCCGTCTTCTTAATCCAAAGACGGTTGCCGAAGATATAGAAAGAAACCCCAATCAGCAAAAGAATGAAGGAGAAAATTCCTACATATCCCCAGCTTTTCTCGCTCATCAGGTTGACCAGCGACTTATACCAGGTGACGATAAACACCTCGGCTGTCGGCGTGATGTTGTCCACCGTCTTGCTCCGGGCCATATCCAGGTTGAAGCGGATATCGGCATCTCCCGGGCTCAGCAAAAGTGCCCGTTCATAGTTGAGCACTGCCTTAGGCGTGTTCTTCATCTTGAAGTAGGCATTACCCAGATTATAATAGATATCGGCCGACTCGCCCTGCGTTTGCAAGATTTGCTCGTACATGGCAGCCGCCTCACTGAACTGGTTCTTCTGGTATGCTTCGTCAGCCTCCGCCTTGGTGGGGGCCGCCATCGCAAACTGGATGCACCCAATCAGCCCAATCAATAGTAAAGACAATTTCTTCATATCTAGTTGCTCTCCTATCCGTTTTTAATGTTTGATACTGTTTTCCATTTTACTGATCACTTCCACGGAAGCGGAATAAACCTTGTCCATGGCCTCGTTCTCATCGCCCGGCGCATAACGTGCGTATTCACATTCGTTGAGCACCCCAATGAACTCGGCAATCAGGGCCTCCTCTACGCCGTAGTTGGCCAGTTCGGCTTCGATGTTGTCCTTTGAAAGCTGTGACACCGGAATACTGAGCTTGTCGCTGATGTATCCCCACAAGGCCTTCAGCACCTCATCGTAGAACTCGTTCTTCTTGTTTTCGGCCAACAGCTTGCCAGCCAGTTTCATACGGCGGGTAGCCACCTTGTTGGCCTTCTTGGTCTTCATCTTGGCCACGTTGGCATTATCAAGAGCCTTCTGCCGATAAATCACCGCAAAGACGATGAACAGCAGCAATGGAATCAGATACCACAAGTAATAGCCTACGCTGCCGAAGAAGAATTCACCTTTCGGACGGAGGGTCGTATTGCCCAGCTTGATGAAGCGGACATCCTTGCCCAGCATCTTCACGTTCTCCTTGTTGGTGAAATCCGCAATCACCTGATCGGCATTGCCCTGTCCCTTTGCCACTTTCAAGTTATAAGCCTCTGTCTTGAGCGTCTTGTAACTGTTGCTCTTCAGGTCGAAATACGTGAATTCCACTGCCGGAACGGTAAAGTTACCGGCATGGCGCGGAATAGCCAGATATTCGAAGGTCTTTGTACCCGTCAGTCCGCTGCTGGTCAGCTTGTAGTTGTCGGTCACTTTCGGATCATACACCTCAAAATCCTGCGGGAACTTGATGTCGGGCGTACTGATCAGTTTCATGTTACCCGTACCCGTCAGGGTCAGCTTGATGGTTACGGCATCGTTGGTCTTCACGTCGGTAGCGTTGATAGACGAAGCCAGCTTGAAGTCACCCACCGCGCCCGAGAATCCGGCAGGTTTAGCCGGAAGCGGCTGTACGTTGATGACCAGCTTGGGAGTAGTGATTTTCTTTTTCACCTCCACGTATCCCCCGCCATTGAAGAACGCGTCAAACGGATCTTCGGAAGCTGTCTGCTGGGCAATCACCCCATCGAACGTGATGGAAGGAATCTCCAGTTTGCCGGTCTGCTGCGGGAACAGTACATACTGGCTCCACACCGTCGTATTGTAATTCCGTCCCTTATAATGCTCCAGCGTGAAAGTCTTCTGCTGCGGCAATTCCACTTCCTGCGTATGAAAGCCTTTCAAGTCGGGCATATCCCCACGAAGTTGGCGCAGATTCACCACGGTATACACCTTGTAAGTCAACAGAATGGCTTCCTGTTCGTGTACAGTCGTCTTGCTGGCCGTAGCCGTGATAAACAAATCATTAGACGTAATCCGGCTGCCTGCCACCTGACTCCGGGAGGAAGAACCGCTTCCCCCACCGTTTCCTCCGCTCTTCGATGCCTGATCCTGCGGAAGCACCTTGATGGAAATGGCATTCGAAAACACTTTCTTTCCATCCACTTCCACACTGGCTGCGGGAATGGTGTAAGTACCCGGATTACCCGCCAACAGGATATACGTAAAAGCCGTCGAGCTGCTCGACGTACGCTTTCCGTTGATAATCTGGATGCTGCTCTGCTGAGAACGGCTCGGTCCCATCAGCACATCGAAGCCCTTGATAGAAGGTGCCCGGAAGTCCTTGATATCTTGCGAATTGACCGTGAAGACGAGACGCACCTGGTCACCACTGACCACCACGTCGGCAGCTTCCGCCACAAACCGTACGTTGTCAGCCTTCACCTGTCCTACGGCAAGTATCATAAAAAGTAAGAATATTATCTTTCGCATTATTCTTTGATTTATAATTATTCGTTTGTTCTTCATCTTTGTTGGTTTACCAGTCCTTCTCCAGTTTACGGCCCTGCACCTGAATCTGCTTCTTCACCTTGTCCTGCACGTTCTTTTCGTCCTGCATGGCAGCGTTAAGCAACTGTTCGGCATTCTCTTTCGACATCTGGTTCTGATTCTGCTGCGGTTGCTGCGGATTCTGCTGGTCTTTCTTGTTCTGGTCTTGCTGGTCCTTGTTCTGCTGTTTGCCGTCCTGCTTCTGGTCCTGCTTGTTCTGTTTCTGGTCCTGATTCTGCTGGTTCTGCTGCTGGTCTTTCAGCTGCTTCTGCGCCAGTGCCAGGTTGTAGCGGGTTTCATTGTCCTTCGGATTGTTGCGCAGGGATTCCTTATAGGCTTCGATACACTGTGGCAACTGTTTGGACGACTGCAGGATAACACCCATGTTATGGTAAATCTGCGCCAGCTTCATCTTGTCCTTTTCAATCTTTGAAGCAGCGGTAAACTGTTCCATGGCCTCCTTCCCCTTCTGCTGCATCAGCAACGCATTGCCCAGGTTGTACATGGCATCGGTCGACTTGGGATTCAGTTCCAGTGCCTTCCGGTAGTCCACTTCTGCCTTGACAAACAAACTGTCCTTGTAGAGTTTGTTGCCGCTCCGCAGAAAATCACGGTCTGTTTTCTGTGCGTAACCCGCCACAGCAGTCATGGCCAGGCACATACACAGCATATATCCTTTCACTTTCATCTCCAATTTCATTTAAAGAGTTTCACATTCTTGAAAAGCGGATTCTTGCGGTTCAGAATCATCAGGTCGGCAGCCAGCAACAAGAGGGCCAGCCAGGCCAGTACCTGGAACTGCTCGTCGAATTCCGTAAAGACCTGAGTCTCCACGTCCGCCTTTGCCAGTTTGTTGATTTCCGCGTTCAAGGCTCTCTCCGCATTGTTGGTGTTGTCCACCCGCACATAAATGCCGTTTCCCGCCTTGGCGATTTCCTGACACATCTGTTCGTTCAGACGGGTCACAATCACATTACCGTCCTTATCGCGGCGGAACTCGTTGCTGCCTTCCACCGGAATGGGTGAACCGTCGGGCGAACCAACACCCAGCACAAACACGCGGATTCCTTTCTTGGCGGCTGCCTGTGCAGCTTCTATCGCTCCTCCTTCGTGGTTTTCTCCATCCGTAATCAGCACGATGGCTCTTCCTACGCCTTCATTCGGCGTGAAACTTTTCATGGCCAGGTCGATAGCCCCGCCGATATCCGTACCCTGCGTGGTAATCAACGATGGAGAAATGGTTTCCAGGAACATCTTGGCCGATACATAGTCGCTCGTAATCGGGAGCTGTGTAAAGGCCTGACCTGCAAACACAATCATGGCCACTTTGTCGTTGTTGAACGTTTCCACCAGACGGGAAATCAGTTTCTTCGACTTCTCCAGACGGCTGGGAGTGACATCCTGTGCCAACATAGAGTTGGAAATATCCAGTGCCACCACGGTTTCCACACCTTGCCGTTTCACCGTCTCCATCTTGGAACCGAACTGCGGACGGGCCAGCATGAAAATCACCATGGCCAGTGCAGCAAAAGTCAGCCAGAACTTGACATCGGGACGGTATTTGGACACATCCGGCATCAAGTGTGCCAGCAGTTCCGGACTACCGTATTCGCGCAAGCGCTTGCGGCGGCGGTAGTTCGTATAAAAATAGAACACAGCCAGCAAGGGCAGCACAATCAGTAAATATAAATATTGAGGTTCTCCAAATCGAAACATGGCTTCTTCTTTTAAGGTATTTTCTTTAATACTGTATTCCGCAACAGGATTTCAAGCAGGATGCTCAGGAACGCAATCAGGGCAAACACCTGATAAGCCTCTTCGCGCTTGCTGAATTCCTTCACGTTCAGTTTCGTCTTCTCCAGTTTGTCAATCTCGCGGTATACTTCTTTCAGCTTAGTATTGCTGGTAGCCCGGAAATAGTTTCCGTTGGTAGTACCAGCAATCTGACTCATGGTCTGTTCGTCGATTTCCACCGGCATCTGCACATACTGCACACCCGCGTATGTCAGCATCGGATAAGGTGCCGTTCCGTTGGTTCCTACACCGATGGTGTACACGCGGATGCCAAACTGCTTGGCAATTTCGGCTGCCGTCAGCGGAGAGATGTCTCCCCGGTTGTTCACACCATCCGTCAACAGGATAATCACCTTCGACTTGGCCTTGCTGTCTTTCAGACGGCTCACCGCGTTGGCCAGTCCCATACCCAATGCCGTACCGTCCTCAATCATTCCACGCTGTACCATGTCGCAGCCCACACTCTGGAACAAGTTCAGCAACACCCCGTGATCGACCGTCAGCGGACACTGCGTGAAAGCCTCTCCCGCAAAGATGGTCAGACCGATGTTGTCGTTCGGACGTCCGTTGATGAACTCCGCCGCCACCTGCTTGGCCGCCTCGATACGGTTCGGCTTCAAGTCCTCTGCCAGCATACTGGTCGATACGTCGACCGCCAGCATGATGTCGATACCTTCAATTTCCGTATTCTGCCAGTTATCCGTAGTCTGCGGGCGTGCCAGCACCAGCACAATCATCACAAACGTCAAGATACGGAGCACGAACGGCGCGTGCAGCAAATACACCTTCCAACTGCGCGGAGCCTGCATGTACATCCGTGTGGTGGATACCTGCATGGTCGGTTCCGTTTTCTTGCGGCGCATCACGTACCACACGATATACGGAATCAGCAGCAACAGCAGGAACAGATATTCTATATTCGCAAAAATCATAGTCTCAACTCATTTTAAAATTAAAAAAAGAGGTCGATGAGGTGACGCACAGACAGATACAAGGCAATCAGTGCGGCTACACCCGTGATGGCAATGCTGCAGAGCAGTACAATCCGTCCCTGTTTGGAACGTTTTTCCTCCACCTTGATTTCCGTAGGCTCCTTCTTGGCGTTCGGATCTTCCTCTATCTTGGTCTGGTTGATGAAATCCACGGCATTCACCAGGTTCATGTCGTTCTCGTTCATCAGCGGCGCATATTTGGCAAACTTCACCAGGTCGGCCGTTTCGAACATCGCCTTCAGGTCGCGGATGGAATCCTTGTCCTTTTCCTCCAGCAAGCGTTCAATGATTTCCGAAGAAGTCATCTCCATGGCATTGAAGCCGAAACGCTCCTTTATATATACACGAATCACATCGGTCAGTTCCGTGTAATATGCTTTCGGGTCCTCCCGCTTGGCAGCCTTGTCGGCCTTGATGGTCTCAATCTTCTTCATGGCAGCCAGATGAGGAGGCAACTTCGGTTCTATCTTGATAATCTTGATAATCGGCTTGTTGTCGCGATAGCGGATGACAAAGAAGACGGTCACCACTCCCAATGCGATGAACAACAGGATGGAATACACCAGCGGAGCCAGGTCATCCCATGTGAGAGGTACCTCCTGAATGGTTTTCGGACCAAAGAACTGGTCGGGATGCAGCGTATCCACCGGGATGGAATACACCTTCAGGGCCAGCGCCTTGGAACGGTAAGCCTTGTCGTTGACCAACACTTCGAACGGCGGCAGGTAATACAGTGCCGAGTCGAAAGAAGTCACCGTATATTCCTGTGAAATCAGCCAGCGCTTGTTGTCGTTGAGCAACTGGGTATCCGGCTTGGCCACATCCAGAATCTCCACTCCCCTGACCAGCGTGTCACGAAGCTGCGGCAACCTCAGTTTCTGGTTGGCATCCATGCTGACCTGCAACTTGATTTTGGCCTGCTCGCCAATCAGCAATTGAAGAGAGTCGATAGTCGCTTCCACTGTTACCGACTGGGCTTTCAGTCCGGACACTCCGCACAAAATCAGTACCGCGCAGCAACATGCCTTTATCATTTTCGTGTAATATAATATGAAATGTCTCATGTCAACTGTCAGTTTCGTTTAGCAAATAAATTCAACAACGCCTTCACATAATCCTGGTCCGTACGGACAGACACAGAGTCCACATTGCTGTGGGTGAAGGTTTCGTTCAGCTTCTGCTGCCTTTCCTTCCACCAGGCATGGTGTGCATTCCGCAGCGCCTTGGAAGAAGTGTCAATCCACTGTTCATGACCCGTTTCCGCATCGCGTACCAGCATCAGGCCCACATCGGGAAGCTCTTCCAGCCGGCGGTCATACACCTGTACTGCCACCACATCGTGCTTCCGGTTGGCAATGGTCAACGCATTCTGGAAGTCCCGGTCGTCAATAAAATCGCTGAGGATGAACGCCGTACAACGTTTCTTCAACACATTCGTCAGGTACTCGATGGCACACTGCAGATTGGTCCGCTGGCTTTCGGGCTTGAAATCAAGCAGTTCACGGATAATATACAAAATGTGCTTGCGTCCTTTCTTGGGAGGGATGAATTTCTCAATCCGGTCGGAAAAGAAAATCACGCCAATCTTATCGTTGTTCTGGATGGCAGAAAAAGCAAGCGTGGCGGCAATCTCCGTCACCATATCCTTCTTCAGCTGTTTGATGGTACCGAAATCCAGGCTGTTGGACACGTCCACCAGCAACATGACCGTCAGTTCACGTTCCTCCTCAAAGACTTTCACGAATGGTTTGTCGAAGCGAGCGGTCACATTCCAGTCTATATCGCGCACGTCGTCCCCAAACTGATATTCGCGGACTTCGGAGAACGCCATACCCCGACCCTTGAAGGCCGAATGATACTGGCCGGCAAAAATATTGCTCGAAAGTCCCCTCGTCTTGATTTCAATCTGACGGACACGCTTTAAAAGTTCACTTGTCTCCATTCCTTTAGTATTTGACCGTGCCCCTGCGGAATCGGCCGAGGAACACGGTTGAATCGTTTATAATCTATGCAGCTTTCCCGCTGCGGATAAAAGCGGACGGGAGCACTCTCCTCCCCGTCCACGGTTTCAGACGCCCGCTTATCAGGGCACTTCCACCTTGTTCAGAATCTTGCTGACGATTTCGTCGGAAGTCACGTTGGTCGCTTCTGCCTCGTAAGTCAGTCCGATACGGTGACGGAGCACGTCGTGTGCCACGGCACGCACATCTTCCGGAATCACATACCCACGGCGTTTGATGAAGGCATAGCTGCGGGCAGCGAGTGCCAGGTTGATAGACGCACGCGGAGAACCGCCGAAGCCAATCAGGCTCTTCAGGTCCTTCAAATCGTATTTTTCCGGATAACGGGTAGCGAACACGATGTCGGCGATATACTGCTCGATTTTTTCGTCCAGATACACCTGACGAACCACTTCGCGAGCTGCAATGATATCTTCCGCCTTCAGAATCGGACGGACTTCCACACGTTCGCCGGAGATGTTCTGACGGACAATCTTCTTTTCCTCTTCCAGCTTCGGATAGTCGATGATGACCTTCAGCATGAAACGGTCCACCTGAGCTTCCGGCAGCGGATAGGTACCTTCCTGCTCAATCGGGTTCTGTGTAGCCATTACCAAGAAAGGCTTCGGCAAAGCGAACGTCTGCTTGCCCAGTGTCACCTGACGTTCCTGCATGGCCTCGAGCAAGGCACTCTGCACTTTCGCCGGGGCACGGTTGATTTCATCGGCCAATACGAAATTGGCGAAAATAGGTCCCTTGTTGGCGATGAACTGTTCGTCCTTCTGGCTGTAAATCATCGTACCGATGATATCGGCCGGCAGCAAATCAGGAGTAAACTGCACACGACTGTATTTGGAGTCGATCAATGAAGCCAGGGTCTTGATGGCCAATGTTTTTGCCAAACCCGGCACACCTTCCAGCAGGATATGTCCGTCGGAAAGCAATCCGATCAACAAAGATTCGATGAGGTGTTTTTGACCTACGATTACCTGATTCATTCCTTCCATCAGGTTGGTTACGAATGCGCTCTGGCGTTCGATACGTTCGTTTAATTCACGAATGTCAATAGCTTCAGCCATAATTTTCTTCTATTTTAGTTCCTATTTTTTTCATTAAAAAACGGCCTTTCAAAACCGATGTCTAAAAAGGCACCCCAAAATTAAGGCATTCCATTAACAGGCACAATAAATTTTGATAAAAAAATATAGACGGCTTTCCCCTTTTAAGGCTTATTGAACTAAAGAAAATTAAAAAGGCCCTGTTTACACGCAAACAAGGCCTTAGTTTATTTTTTAGGAGTAAGCTGCGGAATCTGGATAGTCGTCCCCACCGGCACATTGTCCGGATTCTTAATGATGGATTTATTATGCTTCACCAGATAAGGCCACAATTTCTTGTTGCCATAGAACTTCAGGGCCACCCGTACCAGACTCTCCCCGGGACGAATCGTATACGAAGTCTGCGTACCCGTAATCTGGTATTCCACCGTATCGGCCAGGGTTTCGCGCTTGGCCGGAGTTGCCGAAGATGTTTGCCGGGCTGTCTCTTGAGGAACAGCGGCTGCCACTGTATCCTTTTTCTGCACTTGTATCACACGGGCAGAGTCAGGAACCGCTTTCACCGTATCGGTCTTTTCTTTCTCCTGAGATACGGAAGGAACACTCTGTTGAGATTCGCGTTCCATGAGGTATTGCACCAGCTGTTCCGGGATATAACGCCTTCCAGAAGTCAGCGTCCACGTCACAGCCCCTCCAATCAAGATTCCAGCCAGCAGCAGAGAAGCAATCAAACACCACGGTATTCTGCTTTCCTTACCCGCTGTCACCGGCGGAACCGGTGCTTCTTCCGTTGCTTCTGCCGGAGCCGGAGCTTGTTTCTGAGGTTCTGAATCTTCAGGAGCCGATGGAGCCACCTGCAATTCCGTTTTCTCCGGCAGCACATGCTCCCCGACTTCTGTCTTCTTCTGTATTTCCTCTTCCGGTTTTGCAGCGTTGTCCTGCTGCGGTTCAGGCCGGACTGCATCAACCTCCTCCGGAAGATCCGTTTCGTTCAGGTCCAGTCCTTCCCCTTCCGACTGAGTCTCCCCTTCTGGAATATCCTCGAAATGTACATCCTCTTTCAGCAAGACCGACTGGAAATGGGCAAACGGCTTATTGACAAGGTCTCTCAACCCCGCTTCCGGGATAAAGGATACACGTGCATGTCCCTGAATCTCAATGGCCTCTCCGGTATTGACATCCACACTTTTCCGTGCCTCCACATTAATCAGCTTAAAGACTCCCAGCCCTTTCACCTTCACATACTTATCCCTTGCCAAAGCTTCCTCAATCAAAGAAAGGAATGCCTTGACAAACTGTTCGGCATCAGCCTGTTCCAGCTGACTTTTCCGGGCAAACAAGTCCGCCAGCTCCTGCAAGGTTATTTTTTCATTCATCCGGCGAAGTGTTTTTAAACTTATCTTTCAGAGATACACTGGGCTTGAAACCAAGCACCAGTTTCGGGGGAACCAGAAAACGCTGCTTGGTGACAGGATTCACAGAGATACGTTCCATTTTCTTCTTCACTTCAAACACACCAAACCCCTGCAGACTTACAGTTTTTCCTTCCTGCAATGTCTGCGACAGGCTGTCGGTCAAAGAAGATACCAATGCAGCCGTATCCTTTCCTGGCTTATCCACCCGACGGGAAAGTTCCTCTATGAATTCCTTATTTGTCATTCTATTTTACGATTGTGGCATACAAATCAAAATCGTCGGCATCATACACCTTCACCCGATGGAAAGTACCCGTCTTCAGCCGATGGTCTGCCGCATCAATCAGCACTTCCGGGTCTACCTCCGGTGAGTCGAACTGCGTACGACCGATATAATAGTCTCCTTCTTTCCGGTCGATGATAACCTTGAACTCCTGTCCGATTTTCTGGTGCGCCAGTTCGGCCGAAATTTCCTGCTGCAAGGCCATCAGTTCATCCAGGCGCTGCTGCTTCACTTCATGCGGAATCTCATCCTTGTAGTGCTTGGCCGAATAAGTGCCTTCTTCTTCCGAATAGGCAAAGGCTCCCATGCGTTCAAAGCGGGCCTTCCGCACAAACTTCTTCAGTTCCTCGAAGTCCTGTTCCGTCTCTCCCGGATGGCCTACCATCAGCGTAGTGCGCAAGTGAATGCCTGGCACCTCCTTACGGAATTTCTCAATCAACTGATAGGTTTCCTCTTTTGTCACATGACGGCGCATTTTTTCCAGCATATTGTCGCTGATGTGCTGCAGGGCGATGTCCATATACTTGCACACGTTGTCGTTCTCCCGCATCACACGGAACAAATCTTCCGGAAAGTGAGCCGGATAGGCATAATGCAGGCGAATCCATTCCACTCCCGGAATGTGTGCCATCTGCTCAATCAGTTCCGGCAGCATCTGTTTCTTGTACAAGTCCACGCCATAATACGTCAGTTCCTGCGCAATGACCTGAAATTCCTTCACGCCTTCCGACACCAGCAGACGCACCTCGTCCAGAATCTCTTCCATCGGACGGGACACATGCTTTCCGGTGATAATAGGAATGGCACAATATGAGCATTTGCGGTCGCATCCTTCCGAAATCTTCAGATAGGCATAATGCTTGGGAGTCGTCAGGTGACGCTCGATGGAAAACTCCGAATGATATGCCTTGCCTAAATCGGCCAGCAGCTCGTTCCAGTTGAACTTTCCATAGAACTTGTCCACTTGCGGAATTTCCTTCTGCAAGTCCTTCAGATAACGTTCTGACAGACAGCCCATCACATAGAGTTTCTTCAGCCGGCCTTCTTCCTTGGCCTGACAAAACTCCAATATCATGTTGATAGACTCTTCCTTGGCATCGCCAATAAAACCGCACGTATTGATGACGGCTATTTCTCCCTGAGGGTGTGCACTGTCGTGCGTCACTTTGTATCCGTTGGCCTCCAGCTGCTTC
Organism: Phocaeicola fibrisolvens; assembly: GCF_025567125.1. Taxonomy (NCBI): domain Bacteria; kingdom Pseudomonadati; phylum Bacteroidota; class Bacteroidia; order Bacteroidales; family Bacteroidaceae; genus Phocaeicola; species Phocaeicola fibrisolvens. The sequence continues at coordinate 22,412 of NZ_JAOQJI010000040.1, forward strand.
ATCAGTTTTTCAGAGTCCACCAGATTCTTTGAGCACCCTAATGTAATAATATCAATTGTATTCTTTCTCATTTATTTCTCTGTGGTTGGGCCAAACAACGAATCTACGAATTCCCGGCGACGGAATATCTGCAGGTCCTCCATGCCTTCTCCCAGTCCGATGTACTTCACCGGAATCTTGAACTGATCGGAAATACCGATTACCACACCCCCCTTGGCAGTGCCGTCGAGTTTGGTAATGGCCATTGCCGTCACCTCCGTAGCCAGCGTAAACTGTTTGGCTTGTTCAAATGCATTCTGTCCGGTAGAACCATCGAGCACCAGCAACACCTCATGCGGTGCATCGGGAACCACCTTTTTCATCACATTCTTGATTTTGGTCAGCTCGTTCATCAAGCCGATTTTGTTATGCAGACGGCCTGCTGTATCGATGATGACCACATCCGCATGGTTGGCCGTAGCCGAACTCAGGGTGTCGAAAGCCACTGAAGCCGGGTCTGCCCCCATCTTCTGCTTGATAACAGGTACGCCTACCCGTTCACCCCAAATGTCCAGCTGCTCCACGGCGGCTGCACGGAACGTATCAGCTGCTCCCAGATAAACTTTCTTTCCTGCCTTCTTGAACTGATAAGCCAGTTTGCCAATGGTAGTGGTTTTCCCCACTCCATTCACCCCTACTACCATGATGACGTAAGGAGTCTTGGTTTGTGGAATATCAAAATCTGCTGCATCCACCGTATTGTTTTCCATCAGCAATGCCGCAATTTCTTCGCGAAGAATATTATTCAGCTCTTGCGTATTCACATACTTATCTTTTGCCACTCTGGCCTCTATGCGCTTGATAATATTCAGCGTAGTTTCTACTCCTACATCAGACGTAATGAGCACTTCCTCCAGATTGTCCAGGACCTCATCATCTACCTTCGATTTTCCGGCTACCGCACGTGCAATCTTGCCGAATACACTTTCTTTGGTTTTAGACAATCCTTTGTCTAATGTCTCTTTTTTTTCCTTTGAGAAAAAACTAAAAAATCCCATACAACTTACTTTTATCAGTTTCTGACACAAAGATATAACTATTCTAGTTTACACACAAAAAAAGTTCCTTTCATATTTTCAATGAAAGGAACTTTTATTTAGCATTTTATATCTGAATAGCTAAATTATTTCTTGAAGAAGTCCTGAACTTTATCGTTAGGAACCATTTGTTCGTCAAAAACGTAAGCACCTGTTTTCGGAGACTTAACCATTTTGATAACCTTAGTATAAGAACGTCCTTCTTTACCTGTCTGAAGGGTTGCGACTGTTTTCTTTGCCATGGTCTGTTATTATTTAATTTCTTTATGAACTGTTACTCTTTTCAAAATCGGATTGTACTTCTTCAGTTCCAATCTTTCAGTGGTATTTTTTCTGTTCTTTGTTGTAATATAACGAGAAGTTCCCGGCATACCACTATCCTTCATTTCTGTGCATTCAAGGATTACCTGTACTCTGTTTCCTTTAGCTTTCTTAGCCATAGTCTTTCTCTCCTTTTAATTAACCAATAATTTTGATAGTTTTCCAATCACAATAGCCTTTTGCCACTGCTTCATTCAGCGCTGCATCCAGGCCTTTTTTGTTAATAACTCGCAAGCCGTTAGCACAGATATTCAGGCTAATCCAGCAATCCTGTTCTACATAGTAGAATTTCTTTGTAAACAAGTTCACATCAAAAGTTCTTTTTGTTCTTCTCTTAGAGTGTGAAACGTTGTTGCCTATCAAGGCTTTCTTTCCGGTAATTTGACAAATTTTCGACATTTCTATCTAGTTTTTATAGTTTTATTCCATGGTTCTTTCAAACGGAGTGCAAAGTAAGCGATTTTATTTTATATAAACAAATCTTTCACCAACAAATTGCACTTTTACCCCTCATTTTCTTGATTTTGGCATAATTCCAGCAATAATTGCAGGGTTTTAGCCGTAGCAGCCTGGATATTTTTCTCGCGACCTTCATCTTCACTCAGCATGGCCGTGAGCACCTTTTCCTTCGAACCGGCAGCCACCCAGATGGTGCCTACAGGCTTTTCCGGAGTGCCGCCCGCAGGTCCGGCAATACCCGATGTAGCTACTGCATAATCCGTATCCAACGCCTCCATGGCTCCTTTTACCATTTCCACCACGGTCTCTTCACTTACAGCCCCATATTTTTCCAATGTTTCTGCATTCACATGCAGGTGATTCACTTTCACCTCATTTGAATAGGCGATGATTCCACCTTTATAGAAACGAGAACTACCTGGGATAGCAGTTATAATGGCAGCCACGTTACCAGCCGTGCAGCTTTCTGCGGTAGCCAATGTAAAACCTTCTCTCCAGAAGATTTCACTTATCTCCTTACTTAGTGTTTTGGTTTCTACTGACATAATCTCTTTTTTCTAAATTATTACTTAATGGTTACCCGTGAATAAGCGGGTTTGTCTATAGTGCAAAAATCCTTGTCCAAAAATTTGTAATATCCCGTAATGGCAATCATGGCCGCATTGTCGGTGGTATAGCCGAATTTCGGAATGAAGATGTTCCAGCCATATTTCTTGGCGTGTTCACGGAAAGCGTTGCGGAGTCCGTTGTTGGCCGAAACACCTCCTGCCACTGCCACTTCCTTGATGCCTGTATCCTTCACTACCTTGCGAAGCTTGTCCATCAGGATGTCTACGATGGTTTTCTCCAGCGAAGCAGCCAAGTCGGTCTTGTGGTGTTCCACGAAATCCGGATCTTCCTTCACCCATTCCTTGAGCGAATACAAGAAAGAAGTTTTCAAACCACTGAAACTGTAGTTATACCCCGGGATATGTGGTTTACTGAATGTAAAGGCATTCGGATTTCCCTGACGTGCCAGCTTGTCAATAATCGGTCCGCCGGGATAGCCCAATCCCATCACCTTGGAACATTTGTCGATAGCCTCTCCTGCTGCATCGTCGATGGTCTGTCCCAGCACCTCCATGTCGTTGTAGGCATTCACACGGATAATCTGCGAATTTCCACCCGATACCAGCAGACAGATAAAAGGCAGACTGGGCTGCACGTTCTCACCGTCCGGTTCCTTGATAAAATGCGCCATCACATGTCCCTGCAAATGGTTTACCTCTACCATCGGAATACCTAATGCACGGGCAAACCCTTTGGCGAACGATACCCCTACCAGCAAGGAACCCATCAGACCCGGTCCACGGGTAAAGGCCACTGCGCTCAATTCTTCCTTTGTTACTCCTGCACGCTTCAATGCCTCGTGCACCACCGGCACAATGTTCTGCTGGTGCGCACGCGAAGCCAGTTCCGGCACCACTCCCCCGTATGCTTCATGCACTGCCTGACTGGCAATCACACTGGAAAGCAGCACTCCGTCTTTGATTACCGCAGCCGAAGTATCGTCACAAGAAGATTCTATTCCTAATATTATTGTACTCATAAAATGTCTTTATACCTTAATATATTAATGCGTCAATATTTCAAGACCCTGTTCCGTCATCACGAACGTATGTTCCCACTGCGCAGAAGGAAGCTCATCTTCCGTCACTACGGTCCAGCCGTCTTCTTCATCTATAAACACTTCCCAGGTCCCCATGTTGATCATCGGCTCGATGGTGAACACCATGCCCGGCACGAGCAGCATGCCCGTACCCTTCTTTCCGAAGTGCTCCACATCCGGTTCCTCGTGGAACTCCAGTCCCACCCCGTGGCCACACAAGTCGCGTACCACTGAAAAACCGTTCTTCTTGGCATGTTTTTCGATGGCATGGCCGATATCGCCCACGAAACTGAACGGTTTGGCTGCCTCCATTCCGATTTCCAGGCACTCTTTAGCTACGCGGACCAGCTTCTCTTTCTGAGGAGTAGTTTTCCCGATGATAAACATACGGGAAGCATCCGCATAATACCCGTCCAGAATCGTCGTACAGTCCACGTTGATGATATCGCCTTCTTCCAGGATTTCTTCTTCGTTCGGAATGCCGTGGCACACCACCTCATTGATTGACGTGCAACAGCTTTTCGGGAAACCTTCATAACCCAAGCAAGCCGGGATAGCCCCGTGGTCTTTTGTGTATTCATACACCAGCTTGTCTATCTCCGCCGTACTCATTCCGGCATGGATTTCTTTTTCTACCAAATCAAGCACCCCTGTATTGATGACCCCGCTTCGACGGATGCCTTCAATCTGCTCCGGAGTCTTGATCAACTGGCGAGTGGGAACCAGATGGCCTCTGTCCTGATAATACAGCACCTTCTTGTCCAGTTCGGTCAACTCCGCTCCTTTAGGAACCTTCCAGTTTATTTTATGTCTTCTCATAATTTTCGTTTTTTACTTGACGCAAAGTTATAAGAAAAAAATGGAATAGGATACGGTATGAAGAATAAAAATACCTCCCCATCCGAGAAAGACTTGTCACATTTCTGTAACACTGTTCTAAAAGTCCCAAAAATGCTCGCAAAATACCACACGGGACATAAATTTGACAGCCAGAAACTTGCTTCAACAACAAAATATTTATATCTTCGCCCTGACAGTAAACAAATAAAATAATTTAAATTCAAAAACTATGATGGACAAGACTCAAATTGGGACAAACGCCGGGATTGTCTGGAAACTCCTTTCCGACAACGCACATTGGGAATACGAAAAACTGAAAAAAGAATCCGGATTGTCTGATAGAGATTTGAATGCCGCAATCGGGTGGCTGGCACGCGAAGACAAAATAGATTTCGACATCGACGAAAAAGAAGACCGCTTATTCTTACATGTCAACGTCTATATCGGCTGACCCAAAAGGCCATTGAATACCACTGCATGTACATTCAATGGCCTTTTGCGCCCCTTTTTATAAGGTCACACAATCCGGTTTACCGTAATATCGGGAAAATCATGCAGCATCATCAGAAGCAACCCTTCTTCATTCGCCCGTTTGGCCCGTATCACCATCGAGATGCGGTACATCTCCCGTCCGTCTTCATACACCTTGTTCATCTCATACGAAGCAATCTGGAAGCCGTCTAAACTGAACCGGGCCGACACGTCTTTCAGCACGCCGGGATTCCCTGCCGTAAATTCAATAATCATATTTCGCATGCCCACACTCTTGAAGCAATAGCTGAGCACCTCCAGTCCGGCCAGCGCCAGCAAGGTGGCCAGAATACCAATCAGATACATACCCGCTCCGATGGCCAGTCCGATGCCCGCAGTGGCCCACACCCCTGCCGCCGTAGTCAGTCCGCGGACCACCTGCTTCTGCAAGAGGATAATGGTTCCGGCTCCGATAAAGCCGATGCCGCTGACCACCTGGGCCGCCAAACGACTTGGGTCTAACCGCACCAAATCTTTCTCCAACACATCCATGAAACCATATTGCGACACAATCATCATCAACGCACTGCCCAGAGCTACCAGGAAGTGGGTCCGGTAGCCGGCTTCCTTGGCCCGGTATTCCCGTTCCAAACCGATGAGTACCCCCATCAGGCCTGCCACGAACAACCTTAAAGAAAAATCCACATAAATATTCATATACTTTCTGTTATCAACTTTCTTGCGAAAGATATAAAAAATTTCGACAGTCTCATAAAGAAAGAGAAGTATAATCTATGGGTAGGGAACTGGTTATTCTGTATTTTGAATCAAAGTATCAAACTAATCTCAGGATGTATCATGTTATTTGTTTGGATACTTCAGCAGAACAAACCAATATTGGCACCTCATTTATTTCAATAGATTTACATATAAGGTGTATATGTCCCTCTTCTTCAATTCGTTTAATATTGACTTTATATTTCCCGCCACTATCAATAGGAAATAGAACAAATGCAATATTCTTTTTGTAACTACCCCCTGCATTTCTTAATTTTTTAATATCATCAATAATGGACGATATATTTTTTTTGATAGGCCTTGTACGGGTTTGGCATTGAGCTATCTTATAATTTGTATTTGCAGTCTTTAATTCGATAAGAGCCCCATTAGCAAAGATATCTGCACGCAGATTTGCATTATTTGGATATGGATACTCTATTTTTAACTCACAATCATAGTCTAATAATCTATATGTCAATTCAAATTTTAACCATCCTTCAAACTTTGCACGCTGTTTTATTGCGATAGCTACAAGCACTTCATTTTTTCTCAATATATCTATTATAAGCTCATTCAGTCGCTGTTCCATCATTCATGCTTTTACATGCCATTATCAAACTGACATATTTATAATTCTTACGTTTTGGAATATCAAATCATCAACCTCTCCAATCTCATTTTCCATTTTTCCCAATCCGGCATCTCCTGAGTCAATAACTCATAAAAAGCTTTGGTATGGTTACGATGAACAAGATGACAAAGTTCATGCATAATCACATATTCAATGCAAATACGTGGAGCGCCTATCAATCGTGGATTCAGGAAAATCTGTCCAGAAGCAGAGCAACTCCCCCAACGGGTTTCCATTTCTTTCAGTTTAAGTCCCGACGGTTTTACCTGATGACGGCTGAAACGTGATATTAATGGGGCCGCATATTCTTTGAACTTTATTTCAGCACGTTTTCTATACCATGCCATAAGTAAAGGACGTACATCTTTACGATGTCTACACTCCACTTCAAGTATATTTCCTTTGTAATGTACTTCATTACGTTCACTGTCAACCACACGCAGCATATATTGTCTGCCTAAATATAAATGAGACTCTCCGCTTACATATTTTCGTTCCGGTGTATGTATGCCGAAAGAAGAAAAATAGCGTTGCTGCTTGTAAATCCATGGAGCACGACGATGAACGTGTTTTCTGATTTGTTCCAGTGGTGCTTCCATAGGAGCCTTCACTTCCACACTACCATCTGGATGCACACAGATACCCAAAGTCTTTCTGGCTCTATATTCTACGGCATACTCCATAACCACAGAGCCATATTCTATGCAGTCTTTTATTTGATCCATAACTTTGCTACATCTACACAGCCGTCAATAATCGTATCCATATCATCAAAAGAGAAATCAAGGCCATACTTCCGTTTCACGTCATCTATCAGATAATCTTCCAGTTCTATTTTCATACGACCAATGATATCCGATTTCTGTTGCCAGTCGACCAAGACACTCCCGTCCACAATCAATGTACGGTTTATGATTCCTTCAAAAGTCATAGCAGTTTCTAACGCCAATTTCTTTAAGTCAACCTGTGCGTCACCAAATATACGTTGATAGGTTTCCAATGCTAATCCGTAATAAGCTTTTGCTGCATTATTTTGCTGCAACTCTTCCGGCAATTCATTATCCGTATGAGACAATATATCGTCCTTGCATTTCAGGACCCGTTTTAAATACTCCAACTCATCGATTCGGCCTTGTTCATAAGCGGCAATTGTTTCTTTCAGCAACTGAGAAAATTTCTTATAAAACGCCGGATCTGTATCCATATTTTCTGTAATAAATTTACTGGTTCTGGAAGCAATCGTATCCGCCTTTGCTGCTGTTCCTACAATCTTCTCTACCTCCTGTTCAAAAGCTTCAGTATCAAAGATGTTCACCAACTCCGTAATTGGTTTTACCGCTCCACTCTCTACATGACGGTTAATCAGTTTCTGTATCTGACCTTCATATTGCTTATAATCTATTGTGTCTGAATAGCGTAATTGAACTGCCGATCTCAACTTGACGAACATATTCAAGTCATCTTTGTAACGCTTGATTTCTTCGTCTGGGGTTTGCGCATGGAAATTCCGTGTAGAAAGGGCAATCTTCAAGCAAGATGCATAAGCTGTCAATCTCTCATAAAATTCCTGCCGTCTGTCTTCCTCACGTAACGACTGGGCGTATGCCTCCAAATCTCGTTTGTTCGGGATAGATTTGAACAAATCCCATAAGTCCGAATATTTCTGTGGAAGTTTAGCAATTTCTGTATCCACAGGTTCCAAGGTTTCCCGGAAAGCCTCCTGCTCTTCTTCATCATAATTAGAGTATAATTCCAGGGCTTCGTCCAATTCTTTCAATATTCCATAATAATCAATGATATAGCCAAACTCTTTGTCGTCACAAACCCGATTGACACGTGCCACAGCCTGCAACAACGTATGCCCGTTCAGCTTGCGGTCCAGATACATAACTACCACCTTCGGCTCATCAAATCCGGTCAGCAATTTGTCCACCACAATCATAATCTCCGGCTGCTCCTGATTCTTGAAGCGAGAAATCAGATTTTCCTGATATTTCTTAGGGGTGCCATGCTCATCCATCATTTTTTTCCAATAGGCCTTTACTTCTTCCGAAGTATCGCCGTATGATGACTCTTCACCTTCACGCGTATCAGGAGCTGTAATAAGCACTTCGGAAGATACCAAGCCTATCTCATCCAAATATTTTTTGTACGATACAGCAATGGCTTTCCTCGGTGTAACCAGCATACCCTTGAACTTCGTTCCCTGCCAGTTATCACGGAAATGTTCAGAGATATTCCAAGCTATAGAATACACCCGCTGGTCTGTCTGATTCACAAAATCAGTACGCGAATATTTTTTCTTTAAATCGGCCGTCTGATATTCATTCAGTCCTTCGCAAACCTTGGTAAAGAAATCGTCTATGGGTCCTTCGTGTACATGCTGAGGCACAATACGCCCTTCGTAGAGCAAAGGAACCACTGCGCCATCTTCTACAGCCTGACGCACGGTGTATACCGGACGGATGATACCGCCGAACGTATTAGCCGTATTCTTTTCCTTCTTCATCAACGGAGTACCAGTAAAAGCTATCTTACAAGCATTAGGTAATACCTTATCCATCTTGATAGCCATTTCCTTGTACTGGCTGCGGTGAGCCTCGTCAATCAAGATAAAGATATTCGGATCCGTCAGTGGATGCTTCATACGCTTGACAGCCGTTTCAAACTTATTAATGACAGTTGTGATAATGGCATCCGTCTTACTCTCCAATAACTCCACCAAATGAGTTCCTGTTGTAGCATTCATCACTTCCCGTCCACACTTCTTGAATGTATTGGTAATCTGACTATCCAAATCCGTACGGTCAGTTACCATCACAATTCTTGGATTCTGTATTTCTTTGGCTTGGGCGATTGCTTGCGCCAACAAAACCATCGTAAGCGATTTTCCACTGCCTTGCGTATGCCACACTACCCCACCTCGACGTTTCCCATGGTCCAATGTCTTGACCCGTTCCGTAATCTCCTTTACCGTGAAATACTGTTGATAGCGGGCCAGTTTTTTAATCCCCCCATCGTAGATAGTAAAATTATGAATAAGGTCAAGCAATCTCTCCGGGCGGCATAAGCCGAACAGATACTGGTCCTGTTCCGTAGGTAGCACCCTTTCTTGTTCCATGGTATCGAAATACGCCCGCACATAGCGGAAACGATCACTGAACAGGTGTGCCTTCCGCTTTTCATCCAGCGGCGTATTGACCAGACAGTCCAACTGCTGTATATATTCTGCCTCCTCTTTCTCTGTGAGAAACATCTCTTTCCACTTCGTCCAAAATTTAGCCGGTGTACCTGTAGTAGCATACGCCCCATAACTGTTTCCTATGCTAAGCAGCAAAGCACTATACAAGTAAAGGCCGCGAATACCATCATCTTTTTGATTACGCAGATGTTGGGAAATAGCCTGGTCGAGTGCCCCTTTGATATCGGGACGCTTACATTCTATCACTACCAGCGGAATACCATTGACAAATAAAACTATATCTGGACGGTACGTATCGGCCATTCCGGTGCGCGTTACTGCAAATTCTTCCGTCACATGAAACACATTTCTTTCCGGATGCTCCCAGTCAATAAAACGCATGGTATAGCTTTTCTTGTCACCATCGATACTCTGTTCAAACGCCTTACCCAGCGTTAATAGATTGTAAACGGCTTCATTTCCGCTCAAGTACCCACCTTCCATCGGGATATTGCGCATAGCCAATACACCGTTTTCAATATTTTGTTCTGAAAACAGTTCCTCCTTGTTGCGGTTCACCCGAATGGAATTGATGCGACGTAACTGGCTGCGAAGCACATCTTCCAGCAGTACATTCGATGTCTTCCCGCCACGCATGGTCAATGCTTCGTCAGGTGTCAAATATGTATATCCCAACTTCTGCAATAGCTGCAAAGCGGGTACCTGGCTGATATGGTCTTCTTTGAATGATATTCCTTGCATATACATGATTCACTTTTAAACTATAACTCCAAAGGAATTCATTTTCCTAAATAAAAATGTTAATTATTTTCTTATTATAACTTTATTCTTTTTCTTTTCCTCACAAATTATTATCTTTGCAATGAAATCTGACATGTTCAGATTGGGATTGGGGTGTCCCCGGTCGGAAAAGGGTTATTCGTACGGATAACTCTTTTTTATTTTAAAGGAAAGACCTTTAATCCATAGAGTTTACCATCCTTCTGATAGATATTGCCTTTTATCACATCATACGCATAATTTACCCCTTCATTGTTCAATATATGTCTTGTCATTGGATAAGCTATAAGGTCAGCAATCTGAAGACCTACTATATTTTCTTTTTTCCATTTCATTTCAAATCGTTTGAAATACTTCTTTATCCTCTCTGATTTCACCCAATAAGTTCCCGTATCAAGTATTCTGTTATAATAATCGAACAAGGCTTTATCCTCTTTCTTTCCTCTTCGCTCAATAATTGTAGTCAAAAAGATATTATTATCCTTCAAATCATCCAAATAAAAAATTGTCCGCTCCATTATGAACGATAGAGACAAACCATAAACATCATTCATTTTTCCATACTGTCTGATATAAGGTTCTTTCAAAATACCACAACAGATAATAACATACATATCCTGACCAAGAATTTGATTAACAGACACATAAAAATCTTCTTTCACAGAAAGATCAAATAACTTTTCAAATCCATTTTGACACTTCCTGATATCCCTTGAATGCAAAATAATATGAGTGCTATTCCAGATTCTTTGCTTAAGGTCATTAATCTGTTTTTCAAGCTCGTGCAGTTTCTCTTCGGAAACAATTACACCGCACAATGTAAAAATAGGAAATGAGGGATCAAAATTGGCCAGATTCTGGTCTCCACACTCATCCAGATACAAATAATAGTTTGAAGATTGTTCCATAACACATGTTGTTTGCTTGATTATTTTTGGGCTTTATTGTGATGCCAGTCCAACAGACGTTGAAATTCATAATCTGCTTTTATCTTGTCCAAGATTCTTTTAACCACCATATTGATTTCTTTTCCTGCACGGTAATCTGCCGGACATACAAAGTTCACACGATTATCCTTTATCAGTTGAAGCGCAGTTGCTTTCTTTGCACTGTTGCCATTAGTATATACCGCAATGGAATGTCCCCCATGTTCCTTAATCATCTTCATACAAGGAATATCTGTATCTCCATCTCCGAAATAAATCATACGTTTAAAGGGAATAGGACGTTCTTTCTCCGGTATATATTGATTAATCTTTTTGTTATCACTTACTTCTTTAATGCCCTTGTTAATTTTAAACAGAAACTGAGTTTTAGCCGTGTAATCAATAGCTACAGCCGGCCAATAGGCAATACCATCCACATCGTAAAGAAACGAACAAGCATAGATATTCTCAAATTCTTTCGCAATAGGAGTTCCCTCAATCATCTCTTTCAACCCTGAAGAATTGATGTAATGCTTGATATCCAATCCAATACTTTTTCCATACTCGTTAACTAACGCGAACCATTCTTTAACACCATCAAACAGTTCTACGTTCTCTCCAAATCTTTTAAACGACTCTCTACGCAAAGAAATACCATTGTTCTTTGCGGCCTGTATCATCAGATACATATAAGTCAGGATACCATTAGCATCGTTATCTTCAGATAACTTTTTATTTTTTGCCCAAAATTCAGCTTTATCTTTACCTATAGCTTGTATAAAACCAAACTCCTGCATGTTTCCGGGAGATAGCGTCCCATCAAAATCGTATATAAGCGCTACAGTAGGTCTTTTCTTTGTCATAATTATTGTGTTACTCGTTTTTTACCAGTTAATAATACTTGCATCAAGCCTTTCTTCTGTTGTTGAAAGCGATTCAGCTTTTGTTTGGCTAAGAGAATCTCACTGTCACAAGATACAAAGACATTAGCTATTGCATTTCATTGCTGTCCGGAGAAAATTCGCCAAAACAGCTATTATTAATTAATAATCAGTTAGTTACCAAGCTAATAAAATTTTTCGATTAG
>NZ_JAOQJI010000041.1:0-34580 GCF_025567125.1 Phocaeicola fibrisolvens
TAAAGATACAAAATCTTTAGGTAATAACAACGCCTCGGCTTGGGAAAGTCGGGGCGTTGTCATAAAAAAAGAGGGTATGCTTTTTGACACACCCTCTTTTCAATATATAGCATGTTACAGAATTATTCAGCTTTAGGGGCTTCCTCTGTAGTAGCTTCAGTTGCAGGAGCTTCAGCAGCCGGTGCTTCAGTAGTAGTTGCAGCTGATTTCTTAGAACGACGTGTACGAGTAGTTTTCTTAGCAGCTGTCTTAGCCATGTTCTCGTTGTAGTCTACCAATTCGATGAAACACATTTCTGCGTTATCACCTAAACGATGACCAGTCTTGATAATACGAGTGTAACCACCCGGACGATCTGCAACCTTTACAGAGATTTCTTTGAACAGTTCAGTTACAGCATACTTGTCTTGCAAGTTACTAAACACAACACGACGAGAGTTTGTTGTATCTTCTTTAGATCTCGTAATCAGCGGCTCAACGAACTTCTTCAAAGCTTTAGCCTTCGCAACAGTCGTAGTGATTCTTTTGTGCTTGATCAAAGAACATGCCATGTTTGACAGCATTGCATTTCTGTGAGAAGCAGTACGACCTAAATGGTTGAATTTTTTATTATGTCTCATTGTTTATTCTTTGTCTAATTTATACTTAGAAATATCTGTTCCAAACGAAAGATTCAGACTCTCGAGCAAATCATCAAGCTCAGTGAGCGATTTCTTACCGAAGTTACGGAACTTCAGCAGGTCGGTCTTATTAAACTGTACCAAGTCACCCAGTGTTTCTACATCGGCAGCTTTCAAACAGTTCAAGGCACGAACTGACAAGTCCATATCAACCAGTTTGGTCTTAAGCAACTGACGCATGTGCAATACTTCTTCATCAAATTCTTCATTACCTTCTGCATCTGATGTTTCAAGAGTAATCTTTTCATCAGAGAACAACATGAAGTGATGAATCAAAATCTTTGCAGCTTCCTTCAGCGCTTCCTTCGGGTGAATGGAACCATCCGTCGTAATTTCCAATACCAACTTTTCATAGTCAGTCTTCTGTTCTACACGATAGTTTTCTACCGCATATTTCACATTACGAATCGGAGTGTAAATAGAATCGATAGGAATTACATTCACATCGGTGCAAAATTCACGGTTTTCGTCAGCCGGAACATATCCACGCCCTTTATTGATTGTAATATCTATCTGCATAGTTGCTTTTGAATCTAAATGGCAAATAACCAATTCAGGATTTAACACTTCAAATCCGGTCAAATACTTACCAATATCACCTGCCTTAAATTCAGTAGAATTCTCAACGGTAATGCTTACCTTCTCATTTTCGAATTCCTCAACTACTCGCTTGAATCGAACTTGTTTCAGATTCAAGATAATGTTAGTGACATCCTCTTTTACTCCCGGAATGGTAGCAAACTCATGTTCAACACCTTCAATACGAATGGTATTGATAGCATAACCTTCCAACGAAGAAAGAAGAATACGGCGTAAAGCATTACCTACGGTAATACCGAAACCGGGTTCAAGCGGACGGAATTCGAATTTCCCGAATTTGGAATCCGCTTCCAACATTAATACTTTATCAGGTTTTTGAAATGCTAATATCGCCATGAAATTAATTATTATTTAGAGTACAATTCAACGATCAAGTGTTCTTTAATGTTTTCAGGAATGTCTGCTCTTTCCGGAATATGCAACAATTTACCAGTTTTTGAGTTTTCATCCCATTCCAACCAAGGATATTTGCTGTGATTAAATCCAGCCAAAGAGTTTGAAATAACTTCCAAAGACTTAGATTTTTCACGAACACCTACCAACTGACCCGGTTTTACAGAGAAAGAAGGAATATTAACAACCTTACCATCTACTGTAATATGCTTGTGACCTACAAGCTGACGAGCAGCAGCACGAGTCGGTGCTATACCCAAACGGAACACTACGTTGTCCAGACGACATTCAAGGCTCTGCAGCAAAATTTCACCGGTAATACCGTTCATACCCGCTGCCTTTTCAAACATATTACGGAACTGTTTCTCCAACACACCGTAAGTATATTTTGCTTTCTGTTTTTCAGCCAACATGACACCGTATTCAGAAGTTTTTCTGCGACGGTTGTTACCATGTTGTCCAGGAGGATAGTTTTTCTTTGACAAAACTTTATCTGCTCCAAAGATTGCTTCACCGAATTTACGTGCAATTCTAGTTTTTGGTCCAGTATATCTAGCCATTTTCTTTCTTAATTTAATTGTTATTCATGAACTCAATTTGTTGCAGCCGCGATTACAGAAAGGAATTGCAATCCATTATTTAACAAAATCAAGTTACATCTAAATTGGTTATCTTTATTATACTCTTCTTCTTTTCGGAGGACGACAACCGTTATGAGGCAATGGAGTTACATCGATAATTTCAGTAACTTCAATTCCAGCTCCGTGCACTGTTCTGATTGCAGACTCACGTCCGTTTCCAGGACCTTTCACATAAGCTTTTACCTTTCTCAGGCCAAGATCGTATGCCACCTTTGCGCAATCTTGGGCAGCCATCTGAGCTGCATAAGGAGTGTTCTTTTTAGAACCTCTAAATCCCATCTTACCTGCAGAAGACCATGCGATGATTTGGCCTTCGCTGTTTGCCAAAGAAACGATAATGTTATTGAATGAAGAATGAACATGCAACTGTCCATTAGCATCCACCTTGACATTTCTTTTTTTAGCTGCGACTGTTTTTTTTGCCATATTAACAATTATTTAGTAGCTTTTTTCTTATTTGCAACTGTTTTCTTTCTTCCCTTACGTGTACGAGCATTGTTCTTTGTGCTCTGACCTCTTACGGGCAGACCCAAGCGGTGACGAACACCACGGTAGCAACCAATATCCATTAATCGCTTAATGTTCAACTGGATTTCAGAACGAAGATCACCTTCAACCTTGTATTCAGCACCAATGATTTCACGAATCTTAGCAGCCTGATCATCAGTCCAATCCTTTACTTTCAGGTCACGATCTACGCCTGCTTTATCCAAAATTTTTGCTGAACTACTGCGTCCGATACCATATACGTATGTCAACGCAATCTCACCTCTTTTATTCTGAGGCAAATCTACACCAACTATTCTTATAGCCATATACTAAATTATTTTTTTTGCAAAAATAATAAATTATCCTTGACGTTGTTTATACTTAGGATTTTTCTTGTTAATAACATACAAACGGCCATTACGTCTAACGATTTTGCATTCCGGCGTACGTTTCTTTAATGATGCTCTTACTTTCATATCTTATATTTTCTTTTATTTGTATCTAAAAACGATTCTTCCTTTAGATAAGTCATAAGGAGACATCTCGACTCTTACCTTATCTCCGGGTAATATTTTAATGTAATGCATTCTCATTTTGCCAGAAATATGAGCTGTAATCTCATGTCCGTTTTCTAGCTCTACACGAAACATTGCATTCGACAATGCTTCAACGATAACTCCATCTTGTTCTATTGCGGATTGCTTTGCCATATTAAATTGCTTTATCTCCTAAAACTTGTTCTATAAATTCAAATGATGATAATATATCAGCCTTTCCCAGTCCGACTGCGACTGTATGTTCAAAATGAGCAGCACATTTCCAATCTCTTGTACGGATTGTCCATCTGTCTTCCTCCATAACAACTTGTCGGTTTCCCATCGTAATCATCGGTTCTATCGCAATACACATACCCTTTTTCAACAAAGTGCCCGTACCACGACGACCATAGTTTGGAACAGGAGGATCTTCATGCATTTCTTTTCCAATACCATGACCTACAAACTCACGAACGACACCGTAAGATTGAGCCTCGCAATGTTGCTGAATCGCATAACCTATATCTCCCAGTCTTTTCCCATGAACAGCATTTTCAATACCTTTATAAAGAGATTCCTTCGTAACCTTCAATAATTTCACAATCTCCGGATCTACCTCACCTACACAAAATGTATAAGCAGAATCTCCACAAAAACCGTTCATAAAAGTTCCACAGTCAACCGAAACAATATCACCCTCTTTCAAAGGGATATCATTGGGAATTCCATGCACCACCTGTTCATTCACTGACGTACACAATGTACCAGGAAAAGGAGAACCATATGGATTGGGGAAACCTTTAAAAGTTGGAATCGCCCCATGATCACGGATAAATTCTTCCGCTACCTTATCCAATTGTTTCGTAGTAACTCCCGGCTTTATCATTTTAGCTACTTCAGCCAGAGTCCTCCCTACCAAGAGATTACTCTGACGAAGCAACTCTATCTCATCATCTGTCTTTAGAAATATCATTCGAGACGAGTATTTTTTAATAAGCAGCTACATTACCAGAACGTCCCTTAATTCTTCCTGAACTCAACAATCCATCATAGTGACGCATCAACAAATGGCTTTCAACTTGCTGTAGAGTATCCAAAACTACCCCCACAAGAATCAGCAAAGATGTTCCACCAAAGAACTGTGCAAATTCAGCTTGAACTCCAAAAAGACCGGCAAATGCAGGCAGAATAGCAATAATAGCCAAGAATACAGAACCAGGCAGAGTAATACGTGACATAATCACATCCAAATATTCTGCTGTATTCTTACCCGGCTTTATTCCCGGAATAAAACCGTTATTTCTCTTCATATCTTCCGCCATCTGCGTGGTATTAATAGTAATTGCAGTATAGAAGTAAGTGAAAAGAATAATCAATACTGCAAAAATAAGGTTATACCAAAAACCTGTATGGTCAATCAGGGCGCGCGCAATACCACTCGCATTGTCAATATTTGAATATCCCACGATAGTAATCGGAATAAACATAATTGCCTGAGCAAAGATAATCGGCATCACATTTGCAGCATTTACCTTCAAAGGTATATACTGTCTAGCACCTCCATATTGTTTGTTTCCCACAATACGTTTTGCATATTGTACAGGAACTTTACGTACACCTTGAACCAACAAGATGGCAGCAGCTATCACTGCCAGCAAACATACCAGTTCTATCAAGAACATGATAATACCACCTGCGCCCGGAGAAGCCAGTCGAGAAACAAACTCACCAGAGAAAGACTGAGGAAGACGAGCAATAATACCCACCATAATAATCAAAGAGATACCATTACCAATTCCTTTATCAGTGATTCTTTCACCAAGCCACAAGATAAACATACTACCTGCTGCCAGAATGATAGTTGAAGTAATAATAAAGAAAGTCCAATCTAATGAAGCATTAAGGGCGGGCCCTGCCTGCATTTTCAAGTTGATCAGATAAGAAGGAGCTTGGAAAATCAAAATAATGATTGTCAGAATACGAGTATACTGATTAATCTTTCGACGCCCGCTTTCACCCTCACGCTGCAATTTCTGGAAATAAGGCACCGCAATAGCCAACAACTGAATCACGATGGACGCAGAAATATATGGCATTATTCCAAGCGCAAAAATAGATGCATTTGAAAAGGCACCACCAGAAAACATATTCAACAAGGCAAGAAGACCTTCACTCGTCTGTTCATGCAATTTAGACAACATGTCAGGATTAATACCCGGCAATACGATATAAGAACCGAATCGATAAATTGCAACAAACAATATAGTAATGAGGATCCGTTTTCTCAGATCCTCAATATTCCATATATTCTTTAATGTTTCAATAGATTTTATCATTGAATCAGAGTTTTACTGCATTACCACCAACGGCTTCGATTGCAGCTACCGCGCTCTTAGAAAAAGCATTAGCTTCTACATCAAGCTTAGTAGTTAAACTACCGTTACCAAGAACTTTCACTAATTGATTAGAAGAAACGAAACCTGCTTCAATCAAATCATCAATGCCGACCTTAGACAGATTCTTAGCTTCAGCCAATTTCTGAATAGTATCAAGATTAATTGCTTTGTATTCTACACGGTTGATATTCTTAAAACCAAATTTCGGAACACGACGTTGAAGCGGCATCTGACCTCCTTCAAAACCAATCTTCTTTGAATAGCCAGATCTTGACTTTGCTCCTTTATGTCCTCTTGTAGAAGTACCGCCTAAACCTGAACCAGCACCACGACCAACTCTTTTTCTAGTTTTGACAGAACCTTCTGCAGGACGCAAATTATTTAACTTCATATTGTAAGATCCTTTATTGTTAACAATATATTACTTAACGATTGCAACCAGGTGTTTCACCTTTTCAATCATACCCAGAATTGAAGGAGTCTCTTCGTGTTCAACCACACGATTCAATTTATGGAGACCAAGTGCATCCAAAGTTCTCTTCTGATCAGCCGGAGCACCAATTCTACTCTTTACTTGTTTAATTTTTATAGTTGCCATAAATTATCCTCCTTATCCTCTAAATACTTTATCCAAACTTACACCTCTGTTCTGAGCTACCATGCGAGCATCTCTCATTTCACCCAAAGCCAAGATAGTAGCTTTTACCAGATTGTGAGGATTTGATGAACCCTTAGACTTAGCCAAGACATCAGTAACACCTACACTTTCCAATACGGCACGCATTGCACCACCAGCTACTACACCTGTACCAGTTGAAGCAGGCTTAATGAATACTTCAGCACCGCCAAACTTAGCAGACTGTTCGTGAGGAACAGTACCTTTCAATACCGGGACACGAGTCAGGTTTTTCTTTGCAGCTTCTACGCCCTTCGCGATTGCAGCTGTTACTTCACCTGCTTTACCAAGGCCCCAACCAATAATACCGTCTTCATTACCAACTACCACAATGGCAGAGAAACTGAAAGTTCTACCACCTTTTGTAACCTTAGTAACACGGTTGATTGCAACCAGTCTATCTTTTAATTCTATATCGTTAGTAATCTTAACTCTATTATTAACTGCCATAATTCATTAAAATTTAAGTCCACCGTTACGAGCAGCATCAGCTACTTCTTTTACTCTCCCATGATACAAGTAACCATTACGGTCGAATACGACAGTCGTAATACCAGCTTCCTGAGCTTTCTTTGCAATCAGCTCACCAACTTTTGCAGCCTGTTCTTTCTTCGGCATAGCTTCCATGCCCAAAGAAGAAGCAGCTACCAATGTCTTACCACTTAAATCGTCGATAACCTGAACATAAATCTGCTTGTTACTTCTAAACACACTCATACGCGGACGTTCAGCAGTACCTGAAATCTTGTTGCGTACTCTATATTTAATCTTAATGCGTCTTTCTATTTTTGTTGTCATAATTGTACGATTTTATGTGAATTATTTAGCGCCAGCTGACTTACCAGACTTTCTACGAATTTCTTCACCAACAAACTTAATACCTTTTCCTTTATAAGGTTCAGGCTTACGGAAAGAACGTATTTTTGAACAAACCTGACCAAGCAGCTGTTTGTCACAAGATTCCAATATGATAAGAGGGTTCTTATTTCTTTCAGATTTAGTTTCTACCTTGATTTCAGGAGGCAACTGCATAAAAATATTATGCGTATAACCTAAAGCGAAATCAATGATATTACCGTTATTAGAAGCACGGTAACCTACACCGACCAGCTCTAATTCTTTCTTATAACCTTCAGAAACACCTACAACCATGTTGTGGATCAATGCACGATACAAACCATGGAATGCATGACGCTGTTTCAGGTTATCAAGCATCGCATCTTCATTTTCTTTCAACACCACGTGTCCGTCTGCAATTTCTACGCTGATAGCAGGATTTACAAACTGACTCAACTCACCTTTAGGTCCTTTTACATTTACTACATTATCCTTCAGAGTAACTGTTACTCCAGCAGGGATACTAATGGGTAATTTACCAATTCTTGACATTGCTTATCCTCCTAACATTAATATACATAGCAAAGAACTTCACCGCCAATCTTCAGCTCAGCAGCTTCCTTGTCTGTCATAACACCTTTGGAAGTAGATATAATAGCAATACCTAATCCATTAATAACTCTCGGCATGTCTTTGTAACCGGTATACTTACGCATACCCGGAGTAGATACTCTTTCAAGCTTCTTGATTGCGTTAACCTTGTTAACTGCATCATACTTCAAAGCCACCTTGATAGTACCCTGAGGACCATCTTCAACAAACTTGTAGTTCAGGATGTACCCTTTGTCGAAAAGGATCTTTGTAATCTCCTTTTTCAAGTTTGAAGCAGGCACTTCCACCACTCTGTGCTTAGCACTAATTGCATTTCTCAATCTAGTGAGATAATCTGCGATAGGATCTGTCATAAAAACTAATTGTTAAATTAATCAGGACTACCCTGACAATATTTAATAAAAAAATTATTTACCAGCTTGCTTTCTTAACGCCAGGAATCAAACCGTTTGAAGCCATTTCACGGAACTGAATACGTGAAATACCGAACTGACGGATATATCCTTTTGGACGTCCAGTCAACTTACAACGGTTGTGTAAACGAATAGGATTAGCGTTCTTAGGCAGAGCCTGCAACTTCTGAGCAGCCTCAAAAGCTTCAGCAGGATCACCAGAGTTTACAATCTTCTTCAACGCAGCACGCTTCTCAGCATATTTAGCAACAAGTTTAGCTCTTCTTACTTCACGAGCCTTCATTGATTCTTTTGCCATAACTTATCAATCTTTTTTAGCGTTTTTAAACGGTAATCCGAATTCCTTCAACAAAGCATAACCTTCTTCGTCAGTCTGGGCAGAAGTTACGAAAGTAATGTTCATACCCAAAATCTTAGTGATGCTATCAATGTTGATTTCAGGGAAAATAATCTGTTCCTGAATACCCAGTGTATAGTTTCCTCTTCCATCGAACTTGCTTTCGATACCCTTAAAGTCACGGATACGCGGCAAAGCCACACGAACCAACTTTTCAAGGAACTCATACATTCTTTCACGACGCAATGTTACCATCACACCGATTGGCATTTTCTTACGCAATTTAAAGTTTGCGATATCTTTACGAGAAACAGTTGCTACAGCTTTCTGTCCTGTAATAGCAGTCAATTCATTGATTGCTACATCAATGATTTTCTTGTCAGCAACCGCCATACCCAAACCTTGATTGATAACAATCTTCTTAAGTACAGGGATTTGCATAGATGAAGAATACTGGAATTGATTCTTCAAAGCAGGAGCAATGCGCTCTGCATATTCTTTCTTAAGGCTAGCAGTATTACTCATTATTTAATCTCCTCTCCTGATTTTTTAGCATAACGAACAAATGTTCTTCCATCAGAACTTTCTCTTCTACCTACACGAGTCGGTTTTCCTGTTTTCGGGTCTACCGGATTCAGGTTAGAGATGTGAATAGGAGCTTCCTGCTTCACAATACCACCCTGAGGATTCTTAGCGTTAGGTTTGGTACTCTTAGATACCATATTGATACCTTCTACCACTGCACGTCCTTCTTTAACAAGAACCTTCAACACGCGGCCAGTTTTACCCTTGTCTTCACCAGAGTTTACGTAAACTGTATCGCCTTTTTTAATATGTAATTTACTCATTACTTAAATCTTTTACAAAATTAAAGTACTTCAGGTGCAAGTGAAACCACTTTCATATTCGCATTACGCAACTCTCTTGCAACCGGGCCAAAGATACGACTTCCTCTAATTTCACCTGCGTTGTTCAACAACACGCAAGCATTGTCATCAAAACGAATGTAAGAGCCGTCAGCACGACGGATTTCTTTCTTTGTACGTACAATCAAGGCCTTTGATACTGCACCTTTTTTAATATCACTTGAGGGGATAACACTTTTTATTGAAACTACAATAACATCCCCAACAGAGGCATAACGTCTCTTTGTACCGCCTAATACGCGGATACAAAGAGCTTCTTTTGCGCCACTGTTGTCACATACTGTAAGTCTGGATTCTGCTTGTATCATAATTACTTAGCTCTTTCAATAATTTCAATCAATCTCCATCTCTTAGTTTTACTCAAAGGACGAGTTTCCATGATGCGAACAGTATCGCCAACCTGGCATTCATTCTTTTCGTCATGAGCATGGTATTTTTTCGTTTTAGACACGAATTTACCATAAATAGGGTGTTTTTCCTTAAACTTAGCAGCAACAGTAATGGTCTTGTCCATTTTATTGCTAACTACAACACCAGTTCTTTCTTTTCTTAAATTTCTAGCTTCCATGAGGACCATTATTATTTGTTAAGTTCTCTCTGACGCAATTCTGCTTTCATACGCGCAATTGTTCTGCGTAATTTCTTAATCTGTGCAGGATTTTCCAGCGGAGAGATCGAATGATTCAAAACCATTTGATTGTAATTGGCAACTTCAGTTTGAATTCTTTCTGCCAATTCGTTGGTAGCTATTTCTCTAATTTCTGCAATCTTCATATCAATTAAGCATTTTGACTTGCGTCGTAATCACGTCTAACAATAAACTTAGTAGTAACAGGAAGTTTCTGTGCGGCGAGGCGCAAAGCTTCTTTAGCTACTTCAAAAGAAACACCTTCAACTTCGATCAAAATACGACCCGGAGTTACAGGAGCTACGAAACCTTCCGGATTACCTTTACCTTTACCCATACGCACATCAGCAGGCTTACGAGTAATAGGTTTATCCGGGAAAATACGGATCCAAATCTGACCCTGACGCTGCATATATCTTGTTACAGCAATACGAGCTGCTTCAATCTGACGACCAGTAATCCACTTAGTCTGAAGAGACTTGATACCAAAAGTACCAAAAGCCAACTGATGACCTCTCTGGGCGTTACCTTTAGCGCTACCTTTCTGCTGTCTTCTGAATTTTGTTTTTTTCGGTTGTAACATAATTCCTAAAATTCAAATCGTTAGCGATTGTTGTTTTTCTTTCTGCGGAAGTTCTTTCCACCATTGTTTCCGTTTCCACCACGGTTGTTTTCCTTGCTCTGAGTAAAGTTTGGAGCCAACTCACGTTTTCCATAAACTTCTCCACGGCAAATCCACACCTTGATACCCAGCAGACCAACCTTAGTCAAGGCTTCAGCATGACAGTAGTCAATGTCTGCACGGAACGTGTGCAACGGAGTACGACCTTCCTTATACATTTCAGAACGAGCCATTTCAGCTCCGTTCAAACGACCAGAAATCAGCACCTTGATACCTTCAGCTCCCATACGCATCGTATTGGCAATTGCCATCTTGATAGCGCGACGGTAAGCGATCTTGCCTTCAACCTGACGAGCGATGTTGTTTGCTACAATCACAGCGTCAAGTTCCGGTCTTTTTACTTCAAAGATATTAATCTGGATATCCTTGTCAGTGATCTTCTTCAACTCCTCTTTCAACTTATCAACTTCCTGACCACCTTTACCAATGATAATACCCGGACGAGCAGTACATACAGTAATTGTCACCAATTTCAGAGTACGTTCAATAACGATTCTTGAAACGCTGGCTTTTGCAAGTCTGGCATTCAGATATTTACGAATTTTGCTGTCTTCCAGCAAAGCGTCACCATAATTCTTGCCACCGTACCAATTAGAATCCCATCCTCTGATAATTCCTAAACGGTTGCTTATCGGATTAACTTTCTGTCCCATCTACTCTTAATTTTTATCATTAGTATTCTTAGCATCAACGAACAAAGTCACATGATTTGAGCGTTTACGAATTCTGTAACCTCTACCCTGCGGAGCCGGTCTCATTCTTTTCAAGGTTGCTCCCCCGTCAACATAAATCTTAGTTACAAACAATTCGCCGTCTTCAGCTTTGCGTTCGTTTTTCTGTTCCCAGTTAGCAATAGCAGAGCGTAACAGTTTTTCCACTCTAGCAGAAGCTTCTTTAGAAGAAAACTTCAAAACACCAAGTGCTCTGTTCACCTCCATACCGCGAATCATGTCAGCCACGAGACGCATCTTACGCGGAGAAGTAGGCACATTTTGCAATTTTGCAAAATACATGGTTTTAAGGGCTTCTTTTCTCTTATCAGCCGATATTTTTTTTCTTGCTCCCATTATTTATTACTTTATTATTTCAAATATGCGTCCTGTTATTATTTTTTCTTGTTACCTGCATGACCACGGAAAGTACGTGTAGGAGCAAATTCTCCCAACTTATGACCAACCATGTTTTCAGTAACGTAAACAGGAATAAATTTGTTTCCGTTATGAACTGCAATTGTATGCCCAACAAAATCAGGCGAAATCATTGAAGCTCTAGCCCATGTCTTAACAACTGACTTCTTGCCGCTCTCATTCATAGCGAGCACCTTGTTTTCCAGTTTTACATTAATATATGGACCTTTTTTTAATGAACGACTCATAAATTACTCAATTAATCAGTTGTTATTACTTTCTTCTTTCTATAATATACTTAGAAGACTGTTTCTTAGGTGCTCTTGTCTTCAAGCCCTTAGCATACAAGCCTGTACGTGATCTCGGGTGACCTCCTGACTGACGTCCTTCACCACCACCCATCGGGTGATCCACAGGGTTCATAACAACACCACGGTTATGAGGACGACGGCCTAACCAGCGAGAACGACCTGCTTTACCAGAAGCTTCCAAAGCGTGGTCAGAATTACCCACACTACCGATAGTAGCTTTACAAGCACTTAAAATCTGTCTTACTTCACCTGAAGGCAATTTGATGACACAATATTTACCTTCACGAGAAGTCAACTGAGCAAAGTTACCAGCCGATCTTACCAAAGCAGCACCCTGACCCGGACGCAATTCAATATTATGAATCACTGTACCTACGGGGATGTTCTCGAGAGGAAGTGCGTTACCAATCTCAGGCGCCGCATTCGCTCCAGACATCAAAGTGCTACCTACTTGCAATCCATTAGGAGCAATGATATATCTTTTTTCACCATCAGCATAAAACAACAAAGCAATACGAGCCGAACGATTCGGATCATATTCAATTGTTTTAACGACTGCTGGAACACCGTCTTTATTTCTCTTGAAATCGATAATACGGAATTTTCTCTTATGACCGCCACCGATATAGCGCATTGTCATTTTACCTACGTGGTTACGACCACCCGTAGAACGCTTTCCATATACAAGAGATTTCTCTGGTACCGATGCAGTAATTTCTTCAAAAGTACCAATAATTTTGTGTCTCTGCCCCGGTGTTGTGGGCTTAAATTTACGTACTGCCATCTTTTATTTAAATATTGCTATAAAAATCAATAGTATCACCTTCTTTCAATGTAACGATTGCTTTCTTGTATGCATTCGTACGACCATTGATAAGACCTGACTTAGTATAACGGCTCTTGTTTTTACCTGCATAGCGGATTGTATTCACATCCACTACAGTCACGTTATACATAGCTTCGATTTCACGCTTAATTTCTAATTTGTTAGCTTCAGGACGGACAATAAATCCAAAGCGGTTGAACTTTTCAGATATTGCCGTCATCTTTTCTGTAACCAACGGTTTAATAATCATTCCCATATTACTTCAGCCTCCTTTAATTATTTCACTAAGGTTTCCTCGATAGCTTTCAATGCACTTTCTGTCACAACAAGAGTTTCTGCGTTCAATACAGAATATGTATTCAGCGCAGAAGCAATTGCAAGATTTGTACGCTCTAAGTTACGAGCAGACAAATATACGTTTTTATTTGCTTCCGGCAAAACCATAAGTAGCTTTTTACCAGCCACTTTAAGATTATTCACAACGTTTACGAATTCTTTAGTCTTAGGGGCTTCAAAAGTGAAGTCTTCAACCACTACGATGCTGTTAGCCTGAGCTTTGTATGCCAAAGCAGACTTACGAGCCAGAGCTTTCACTTTCTTGTTCAGTTTGAACCAATAGTCACGAGGTTTCGGACCGAACACACGAGCACCACCCACCAATACTGGAGAGTTGATGTCACCACGACGTGCACCGCCACCACCTTTCTGACGGCCTAATTTACGAGTAGAACCACTGATTTCGCTTCTTTCCTTAGACTTGTGAGTACCCTGGCGCTGATTAGCCATATACTGTTTTACATCCAGATAGATAGCGTGATCATTTGGAGTGATTCCGAAGATAGCTTCGTTCAAAGCCACCTTTCTTCCGGTGTCTTCACCCTTGATATTTAAAACGTTAACTTCCATTATTTCTCAATTATTACGATTGAACCTTTGCAACCCGGAACAGAACCCTTAATCAACAGCAGGTTGTGTTCAGGAATCACTTTTAATACCTGTAAGTTGTGAGTAGTCACTCTGTCACCACCCATTTGGCCACCCATGCGCATTCCTTTGAATACTTTTGCAGGGTAAGAACAAGCACCGATAGAACCCGGCTTACGAGCACGGTTGTGCTGACCGTGAGTAGTCTGACCTACACCACCAAATCCATGACGTTTTACAACACCCTGGAAACCTTTTCCTTTAGAAGTTCCAATTACATCCACATAAGCAGTGTCATTGAACAATTCCACAGTGATAGTGTCACCTAAATTCAATTCTTCTGAGAAATCTTTGAACTCGGCCAAGTGTCTCTTTGGAGTTACTCCAGCTTTCTTAAAGTGACCCATCAACGGTTTTGTAGTATGCTTTTCCTTCTTGTCCTGGAAACCTACCTGAACAGCTGCATAGCCATCTTTTTCTACACTCTTAATCTGAGTAACTACACAAGGACCAGCTTCGATAACAGTGCATGGTACATTCTTACCATCAGCACTGAAAACGGATGTCATTCCGATTTTCTTTCCTAATAATCCTGGCATTTCAGTTAATTTTTAATTGATTAAACTTTAATTTCTACTTCTACCCCACTCGGCAATTCCAATTTCATCAAAGCGTCTACTGTCTTTGCAGTTGAGCTATAGATGTCAATCAGTCTCTTGTAAGAAGACAATTCGAACTGTTCACGTGACTTCTTGTTAACGAAAGTCGAACGGTTTACAGTGAAGATACGCTTGTGTGTAGGCAATGGAATCGGACCACTTACAATGGCACCTGTAGCCTTCACAGTTCTTACAATCTTCTCAGCTGACTTGTCTACCAAGTTGTGATCGTAAGATTTCAGTTTAATTCTGATTTTCTGACTCATGTTTATTTATTAAATTATTAAATGAATAACTGGAGGAAGCTTGAGGGCTAAGAGTCATTCGCTAGCCCTCATCGACTTCCGTCCTATTGTTTATTATACCAAATCAACGCGACCTTTCACTTCTTCCAATACAGTCTTAGCGATTGAGCTAGAAACCTGTGCATGGTGATCGTAACTCATTGAAGAAGTTGCACGACCAGAAGTAATAGTACGCAAAGCTGTTACATAACCGAACATTTCAGCCAACGGAACCATAGCTTTTACGATACGGGCGCCAGAACGGCTTGTTTCCATACCTTCAACCTGACCACGACGTTTGTTCAAGTCACCGATTACATCACCCATGTTCTCTTCCGGAGTAACCACTTCCAGTTTCATAATCGGCTCCATCAGCACCGGACCTGCTTTCACGCAAGCGTTCTTGTATGCCTGGATAGCACAGATTTCGAATGACAACTGGTCAGAGTCAACCGGGTGGAAAGAACCATCCTTCAACACAACCTTCAGTGAATCGAGCGGGAAGCCAGCCAACACACCGTTCTTCATGGCTGTCTGGAAACCTTTCTGTACAGAAGGAATAAATTCCTTAGGTACGTTACCACCTTTCACTTCGTCGATGAACTGCAGACCACCCTGTTTCCAGTCTTCATCAACCGGGCCTACAGATACGATGATATCGGCAAACTTACCACGACCACCTGACTGTTTCTTGTAAACTTCACGCAATTCAACAGTCTTTGTGATAGCTTCCTTGTAGTTAACCTGCGGACGACCCTGGTTACATTCAACCTTGAACTCACGTTTCAAACGGTCGATGATGATATCCAAGTGAAGCTCACCCATACCAGAGATGATAGTCTGGCCAGTCTGTTCGTCTGTACGTACAGTAAATGTCGGGTCTTCTTCAGCCAACTTAGCCAAACCGTTAGACAGCTTGTCCAAATCTTTCTGAGTCTTCGGCTCTACTGCAATACCGATAACCGGTTCCGGGAAGTCCATAGATTCCAATACAATCGGAGCTGTTTCGTCACACAGTGTATCACCTGTACGAATATCCTTGAATCCTACACCAGCACCAATATCACCCGCACTGATTACTTCTACCGGATTCTGCTTGTTTGAGTGCATCTGGAACAGACGAGAAACACGTTCTTTCTTACCTGAACGAGAGTTGTAGATATAAGAACCAGCTTCAACCTTACCAGAGTAAACACGGAAGAAAGTCAGACGACCTACATACGGGTCAGTAGCAATCTTGAATGCCAAAGCTGCAGTCTTTTCATCTTCATCCGGCTTACGGTCTTCTTCAGCACCCGTATTCGGATTTGTACCCACGATATTCGGAGTATCCAGCGGAGAAGGCAAGAATGCACATACATAGTCCAACAATGTCTGTACACCTTTATTCTTAAATGAAGAACCACACAACATCGGAACGATTTCCATCTTCAAAGTTCCAGCACGCAGAGCACGCAAGATTTCGTCTTCTGTGATTGTAGAAGGATCGTCAAAATATTTTTCCATCAAGGCTTCATCGAATTCAGCCACCTTTTCCAACATTTTGTCTCTCCACTCGTTGGCTTCATCAACCAAGTTTGCAGGGATTTCTTCTACATCATAGTCGGCACCCATTGTTTCATCGTGCCACAGGATAGCCTTCATCTTAATCAGGTCGACAACTCCCTTGAAAGATTCTTCCGCACCGATAGGAATCACTACCGGACAAGGATTTGCGCCCAACACATCCTTCATCTGGCGAACTACTTCGAAGAAGTCAGCACCAGAACGGTCCATTTTATTTACATAACCGATACGAGGAACATTGTATTTATCAGCCTGACGCCATACAGTTTCTGACTGAGGCTCCACACCACCTACAGCACAATATGTAGCAACTGCACCATCCAATACACGAAGAGAGCGTTCTACTTCCGCAGTGAAGTCCACGTGTCCCGGAGTATCAATCAAGTTGATTTTATATTTATTACCTGCATACTTCCAATAAGTAGTCGTGGCAGCAGATGTAATAGTAATACCACGTTCCTGTTCCTGTTCCATCCAGTCCATGGTAGCAGCACCGTCGTGTACTTCACCGATTTTGTGAGTCAAACCTGTATAGAACAAGATACGCTCAGAAGTCGTTGTCTTACCAGCATCGATGTGCGCCATGATCCCGATGTTACGGGTTAAATGCAAATCATGTTTAGCCATTTTAATTCCGTCTTAATTAATTAATAACTCGATTAGAATCTGAAGTGAGCAAATGCACGGTTAGCTTCAGCCATACGATGCATATCCTCTTTACGTTTGAATGCGCCACCTTGTTCGTTGTATGCATCAAGGATTTCTGCAGCCAATTTGTCAGCCATTGACTTACCTCCACGCTTACGAGCAAAAGCGATCAGATTCTTCATAGAAATTGATTCTTTACGATCCGGACGGATTTCTGTAGGAACCTGGAATGTAGCACCACCGATACGGCGAGACTTCACTTCCAGCTGCGGAGTTACGTTATCAAGAGCCTTTTTCCAAACCTCCAGTGCAGAAGTTTCTTCAGCCGGGAGCTTGGTTTCAACTGTTTTCAGTGCATTGTAGAAGATTTCATAAGAGGTATTCTTCTTTCCATCATACATCAGATGGTTCACGAATTTTGAAACCTTCTGGTCGTTAAATACCGGATCCGGAAGGATCACACGTTTTTTTGGTTTTGCTTTTCTCATTTTGTTTGATAATAATGTTTAGTTTGGGGCTGCATCTTGTCTACTTCAACGCTTCCTCCGAAGCATTTACTCAACCTTAAAGCTCTTCCAACAAACCAAAACGAATTAATAAAAGTTTTTCTTAACTTAAGGATTGTACTCAGTCAGAATTTACTTCTTACCTTTTCCTGCTGGAGCTGCCTGTCCTGGTTTCGGGCGCTTAGCACCATACTTAGAGCGTCTCTGTGTACGGCCTGCTACACCTGCTGTATCCAGTGTACCACGTACGATGTGATAACGTACACCCGGAAGGTCCTTTACACGACCACCACGAACCAAAACGATTGAGTGTTCCTGCAAGTTATGTCCTTCTCCCGGAATGTAAGAGTTCACTTCCTTAGAGTTTGTCAGACGCACACGAGCAACTTTACGCATTGCTGAGTTCGGTTTTTTCGGAGTTGTAGTGTAAACACGTACACAAACGCCACGTCTCTGAGGACATGAATCCAGTGCCGGTGATTTACTCTTATCAACCAAAACCGTTCTTCCTTTTCTTACTAACTGTTGAATAGTAGGCATTTTGTTTGATTTTTAATTGTTATATATTTATTTTCTATTGTTTCTACAATCCTTGACGAAATACTACATTTCGGGCTGCAAAATTACAAATAACTTTTTAATAGACAAACTGTTTTTCAAAAGAAAAGGGCTCATTCCCCGAAAAAAACGGGAAATGAGCCTTCCAAAGCTGTTTTTTATATTTTTTTAAGCTTCTCCTTTAAAATCACTCAACGGTGGAACAAAGGTTTTTCCTCCTTGTGCCTGCTGTTCCGGCATCCGGATCTGTCCGAAATTCTGCTCATACTTCGCCACATTGTCCTGCAACGCAAACATCAGACGCTTTGCATGTTCCGGAGTCATTACAATACGAGATTGAACGCCTGCTTTCGGCAAACCGGGCATCACACGCACAAAGTCAAGTATGAATTCAGAACTTGAATGAGTGATAATCGCAAGATTCGCATAAGTGCCCTGTGCAACTTCTTCTTTCAATTCTATCTGAAGCTGATTTTTGTTTTCGTTTTCCATAATGATCTAATTGTTTTAATAATTTATACGGCAAATGTAGAAAAAAAGTCGGAGTAAACTAACAAATCGCATTCTTTTTCTAATCAACCGGACTACAATCCACCCCAAAAAGCTTTTTGTCCACCCCTCTCTCAGTCAAACTGCCTAGCTTTGTATACAAATCAAAATTTAACTGTCACACCATGAAAGACTTCTTACTAAAACTAGGGCTGCCAGCCTTTTTCTCATTTTTCACGCACACAGCTATTTTACAAGCGGCCCAACGAGATACAACCTTTGTAGTTAACCAAAACCCTATCGTTTCTTACAAATACCTTGGCGACCCTGCCGCTTTAGTCCATGACGGAACCGTATATATCTATGCGGGACACGACGAATGCCCTGCACCTCATCAATACTACCTAATGAACGAATGGTGTATACTATCCACACAAGATATGAAAACATTTACCGAACATGCTTACACCCTTAGAGCAACAGACTTCAAATGGGCAAAAGGAGAAGCCTGGGCAAGCCAGGTAATTGAGCGAGACGGGAAGTTCTATTGGTATGTCACCGTTGAGCATGCCACAATCCCCGGAAAATCAATCGGAGTAGCTGTAGCCGACTCCCCCTTGGGACCTTTCAAGGACGCACGAGGGAGCGCATTAATCACCAACGACATGACCACAGAATACACGTCCATTGCATGGGATGACATAGACCCTACGGTCTTTATCGATGACGACGGTCAAGCTTATCTTTTTTGGGGAAACACTCAATGTTATTATGCAAAACTAAAAGACAACATGACAGAATTGGACGGTCCCATTCTTCCCATCTCTCTTCCAAGGTATACAGAAGCCCCTTGGATTCATAAACACGGGAACTGGTATTACCTGTCATTCGCGTCTGAATTTCCAGAAAAAATCTGCTACGCCATGAGCCAAAACATTAACGGTCCATGGATATACAAAGGCATTCTCAACGAAATAGCCGGTAATTCCAATACAAACCATCAAGCCATCATAGACTTTAAAGGAAAATCTTATTTCATCTACCACAATGGAAGCATCAATCCCAACGGATGCGGTTTCAGAAGGTCAGTCTGCATCGACCAGCTTTTCTATCAAAAGGATGGAAGCATAAAACGCATACAAATGACTACTGAAGGAATCTTTAAATGAAAAAACCGGACGGAAATTTTATCCGTCCGGTTTTTTCATTTTTTCCGTTTGCTACGTTTTGCCCAGCCTTCTTCTGCGAAATCTGGTTCTTCTCCACGAAGCAATTGATTGTCTTGCTGAAAGAACTGTTTCCAGTCGTCTTTCTTCTTTGGGCCACGAGGATTGACATATCCTCTTTCTTCCCGACTAGGCTTTTTCGATTTCTCTACCTTTGAGGCCTTATCGGTTTTCCTTTCGACCGCCATCTTCTTTTTCTTTCCACTCTTGTCACTTTTACCAGTATTCTCACCTGCAATTTCCACACAGACCTTACGTCCCCCACTCAACACAACTTTATTCAAGGCTTTCATAACCTGGGGAGCCTGTTCTTGTATCACTTCAAAGAATGAAAAATTTTGCATCAAATCAATACGGCCAATCTGAATACGTTCTTTCCTCAAATTCCGGTTTACCAAATCTATAATCTGATTCGTATAAAAGCCATCCGTTTTACCTAAATTCAGGAACAAGCGTGTATATCCTTTCTCCGCTTTGCGACCTACTTTCTCCTTATCCCCTTTCCGGGAAACGTCCTTTGACTCCGTTTTTTTGTCACTGGCCTTCGGCTGTTCAATTTCAGGGGCGTTCTTATAATAATCCAAAAAACGATTAAACTCCAAAGAAACCACACGCTTAATCAAATCATCTTTATCCAGCCAATCCAGTTTCCGATAAATAGCAGGCAGAAAAGTTGCTATTTCCTCTTCATCAACTTTCACTTTTTCAATATCATCAATCACTTTTATCAACTGCTGTTCGCAGATTTCTTTGCCTGACGGAAGCACACTTACCTCAAACTTCTTCTTGATAATATGCTCAATATCACGCATACGTCCTTTTTCGCGCAAATTGATAATAGCAATTGAGATACCGGTCTTACCCGCACGCCCTGTTCTTCCACTCCGGTGAGTGTAACTTTCTGTGTCATCCGGTAAACCATAATTTATCACATGGGTCAAATCATTCACATCCAGTCCACGAGCTGCCACATCCGTTGCAACCAGCAACTGCAAATGTCTTTGACGGAACTTCTGCATTACCAGATCACGCTGTGCCTGGCTCAATTCACCATGCAAAGAATCCGCATTATATCCGTCTTGAATCAATTTATCTGCAATCTCCTGTGTTTCTTTACGCGTCCGGCAAAAGATAATACCATAAATCTGAGGATAAAAGTCCACCACTCGTTTCAAAGCCAAATACTTATCTTTTGCATGAACAATATACGCCACATGATTGACATTTTTGCTGCCCTCATTCTTGGTACCAATCGTAATTTCCTTAGGTTCATGAAGATAGGATTTGGCGATACGGCTTATTTCCGGACTCATTGTAGCAGAAAACATCAATGTATTCCGGTCCTGAGGCACATTCTCCAATATTGCATTAATACTATCCGTGAAACCCATATTCAACATCTCATCTGCTTCGTCCATCACCACATCACGAATAGTCTCCAAATGAGCAACCTTACGCTCCATCAAGTCAATCAAACGCCCCGGAGTAGCCACAATAATATGCACCCCTCTCTTCAAACTACGAATCTGACTGTCTATTGAAGAGCCTCCATATACAGGCAGAATCTTTAAATCCGTAATATACTTTGAATAATCAGTGAGGTCACCTGCTATCTGCAGGCACAATTCACGTGTAGGACAGAGCACCAAAGCCTGTGGCACACGTTTCTCTACATCAATTTTCTGAATCAGCGGCAGACCAAATGCGGCTGTTTTTCCGGTTCCGGTTTGCGCCAGAGCCACTACATCATTGCCGTTTCCCAACAAATACGGGATTACTTCTTCTTGCACAGGCATAGGATTTTCATACCCCATTTCCTCAATCGCTTTGCGTATTTCAGGTGAAACGCCAAGTTCTTCAAATGTCTTCATTCAATTCAAATATCTAATTTGCAGCAAAGATACGGACATTTCAAATGCCACCCAACACTTTATCCTCTCAGATTCAAAAGATTTTTTATTGTATCTTTATCTTGCTGCAACTGAGAAGTCAGTTCATTCAGGTCGGCAAATTTTATTTCCGGGCGCACATAATCGACAAATTCCACACGCAAAGCCTGCTCATAAATGTCTCCAGAGAATCTAAAAATATGTACCTCTATGCTAATATCCCGGCCATCCTCATTTACCGTAGGACAACTTCCGATATTCAACATTCCAGCATACCGTGAATTATTCAAATAAACATAAACCGCATATACCCCGCATGCTGGCAAAAGTTTTTCAGCACACGACGGTTCGATATTTGCCGTAGGAAAACCTATTGTACGTCCTACCTTACGTCCATCTATCACTCGCCCATTCAAATAATAATTATAGCCCAAATAAGAATTAGCCTCCCTAATTTTTCCTTCCTGCAGTAAAGAGCGAATCAAGGTAGAACTGACGGAAACTCCATCTTCCACCAAAGCCTTCGACTGCATGACTCTCATGCCTAATTCCCTTCCATATTGCTGGTACTCCAGAAATCCTTCTTCTTTTGTATGATGTCCGAAATGATGATCATAACCGATAAAAAGCGTCTGTACATGATACACTCCATGGAGAATCTCCATAAATTCCCGAGCCGAAAGTAAAGACAACTCCTTGGTAAAAGGCATCAAGACGCAATAATCTATTGAAGTCTGCTCAAAACGTTCAAACTTCTGCGCCAGACACGTCAACAATTTAGGATGATAATTTGCGTCCAACACCTGACGAGGATGAGTGCCAAAAGTAATCAGACATGAAGCAAGCCCTTCTGCCTTGGCTATATTGTGAACCTGCTGAAGCAAATATTGATGCCCTCTATGGACTCCATCAAAACAACCAATCGTTGCTACACATGCTGGAAGATTTGAGGCCGTACAATTCGTTATTATCTCCATTTAATCAGTCTATGAAATTTAAAAGTTGCATTTCCAGGTCATCACCTGGTACATAATGAAATACATTTATCCCTAAAGAAGCAGCCGCACGGCAGTTCTCCAAAGAATCATCAATAAAAAGAGTTTCCTCCGGCAATAGTTTTGCCTCTTTCAGCACAGTTTGAAAAATTACAATATCCGGCTTTGCCTGATGCATCTGATAAGAAAGAAATACATGAGTAAAAAAGTCCCCTACCCGGAGCCCTCTGTATTCAAACTTGGGAATGCATACATTCCAATGCAAATCATTTGTATTACTCAACAAATACAAACGATATTTCTTACGCAAAGTAAGTAACAGCTCCAGTTTATATTCCGGTATTTCCTTCAACATGCTGTTCCATACCCGGTCAGTTTCTTTATCAGAGAGGGCTCTCCCAGCCTCTTCACGAATCTTTTCACGAAATTGCGGAGTCGTCAGATCTCCACGTTCATATTCTTTTAAAAAGCCTAGTTCATTGGTTCCCGTCATCCACCGACGGATGTCATGCAATCCAACCTTCTCAAATTCTGTCATACAACGGTTTATATCCAAATCCAGAAGTACGCCACCCAAGTCAAATATAATATTCTTTAAATACCTCATCTATTTATTTTTTGTGTCATCCGCTTAATGCCTCTCCAAATTTCACCAACCCACAGCACACAAGAAGTTCCGCCAATAATGTAAGCCCACTCTACCAATGGTAAAGGTTCCGTACGGAAAACCTTACCGCCAAAAGTAACTATTATAAACTGTCCCACCAGAATAATCAAGGCTACTCCCAACATTCCCATGGCATGACTTGCATCCTTGAAAATCGAATGATTTGTACCAAAGACACTTGCATTAAACAAGTTCCAGAACTGCAACATCACAAAAATCGTAAAGAAAACAGTCAGATGATGCACATCCATTCCTCCTGGCATATTTTTAAAGATAGACAACAACCCCATCAGAATAACGAGAAAAGCTGCTCCCACTCCAAAAATATTCTTTTGCATGGCAGGCGTAATAATAAAGTCACTCCGCTTACGAGGTTTTTCATTCATCACATCCATACTCGGCGAAATAGAAGCCAAAGCCATAGCGGCAAAAGTGTCCATTATCAAGTTTACCCACAGCATTTGAGTGACCGTCAAAGGCAAGGCTGTACCCAAGAAAGCACCCAGCAACACACTCAGCAATGCAACCACATTAATGGTCAGCTGGAACACGATAAAACGCTGAATATTCTTATACAACGAACGTCCCCACATCACAGCCGTAGCAATGCTGTGGAAAGAATCATCCAGCAAAGTAATATCACTGGCCTCCTTGGCTACAGATGTTCCTGTACCCATGGACAGTCCCACTTGAGCATGGTTCAATGCCGGCGCATCATTGGTTCCGTCACCCGTCACAGCTACCACTTCACCTTTTTGCTGAAGCAACTGTACCAAACGCTGCTTGTCCATCGGACGGGCACGACTCATCACTTTCAAGTCAACCACCCGCTCCAATGCCTCTTCATCAGTCAATGCCGCAAATTCCACCCCCGTAATACGATTACGCTCTGTATCTTCAGGAGTCCACAAGCCTATCTGACGTGCAATCTCTGTAGCTGTTCCCGGAGTATCTCCAGTCACAATCTTCACCCGTATACCCGCAGACTGACACTTCCGTACAGCTTCCGGTACATCTGGACGAATCGGGTCACTGATGGCAAATATACCCAAGAATGTCAATTCCCCAGCTTGTACGAGTTCTGCACAATCCGCACTTTCTGTTTCCGGAATAATCTTATAAGCCAAACCTAAAGTACGCATCGCCTGATTTTGGTAGGCCAAAAGCTGTTCGTTATAATGCTTTATCCGCTCTTCATCCAGTTTACATTTTCCCATCACGATTTCCGGAGCACCTTTTACATACAATACACGTGCATGCAATACGGGAGATTCCACCAGTGTAGCCATATATTTTCTTTCTGTCGAGAAAGTCAACTGATTTACCACCCTTGCCTGGTTTCGCAAGGCAATGTAATCTTCTCCTTTGCCGTTCAGCCACAACAACAAAGCGACTTCTGTAGGATTTCCCACTCCCGAAGGCTTTCCAGCCTCTTTTTCTTCCAAGAAGGCCGTAGAATTGACTGCTATCCCTTCTGCTATCACGTCCTTTCGGCTTTCATCCAACTGAGCATCATGTACCTGCATCAGGTTTTGTGTCAACGTACCGGTCTTGTCTGTACAAATCACCGTAATGGCTCCCATCGTTTCACACGCATGCATCTTACGAACCAGATTATTGGTTTTCAGCATACGACGCATATTCAAAGCCAGGCTCAGTGTTACACTCATTGGCAATCCTTCGGGTACCGCTACTACAATCAAAGTAACCGCCATCATAAAATACTTCAATACAATCTGTGCAATCTCAAGCCACTGATGCCAGTCGTTCACCGAAGTAACGTGCAGATAAGCATACAAATCTTTAGCGGTAAAAATAATGAAAGTCAATGTAGCAATGGTAAATCCCGCCTTTCCAATCAAATTAGCCAGTTTACTCAATTGCAAATTCAAAGGAGTCTGCTCCTGACTTTGCTCCGTAGCCTGTCGGGCCACTTTACCAATTTCTGTCGCATCACCCACCTTTTCCACACGCATCACTCCATGACCGTCTGTTACCGTCGTTCCACGCATCACGGAATTAGACGGATAAGTAGCTTCCTCGTCAAAATGTGCTTCATCCGTCGTTTTATTTACCATCAGTTCTCCGGTCAAAGTAGATTCATTCACCTGTAGAGAAACGGCTTCAAGCAATACTCCATCGGCAGGAATTTCATCACCCGTATTCAGAATGACCACATCTCCCACTACAATGTCTTTCTTTGGTATCTCATGTACCTTACCGTTACGTATCACCATGACCGGAGTTTCTTCTCCTACAGCATTCAATAAGTCGAATTTCTTATTGGCATCATACTCAAAATAAAATCCTATCCCTGTTGCTAGAAAGATGGCAAAGAATATCCCTATCGTTTCCGCATATTCATTCTCAATAATTGAAATTATAAGAGAAAAAACAGCAGCTACCAATAAGATTTTAATGACAGGATCTTGAAATTTTTCCAGATAAAGCCTCCAAATGGAAGGACGTTTGGGAGGCGTCAATAAATTTACTCCGTATTTTTGTCGGTTTTGGAGGACCTCCTGATCGGTCAATCCTTTAAAATGAGAATCATGCATATTCTGTGACATACGTCTGATAATTAAATATTAATGTTCACAAAAATACAATATATATTGAAAGCATCTTACCCATTAGTTTTTTTTATCATTTTTTTCCCGGCAAATGTTGCAGATTTCAGGTCAAACCATTACTTTTGTACCGCATTTCCAAACCTTTATTTGGATTTCGGACTTGTAGCTCAGTTGGTTAGAGCAACAGACTCATAATCTGGAGGTCCCTGGTTCAAGCCCAGGCTGGTCCACATTAAAAATCAGGCACTTACGAGCAATCGCAAGTGCTTTTTTCTTTGTCTGCGTAAACAATGCGTAAACAAACGGTTTGAGTTGGCTCTGTTTACGCATAGAATTTCCGTGAAACTCTGTGCAATTCTAAGACATACCCGTTAAGATATACTGCTAATATGACCATACTTGACGGTTAAATAAACTCAAAAACATTCTATTGCATCCTGATTTATAGAATAATATTGTACTTTTGCATTGCGTAATGCATTTGTGGCAAGCCATGACCTTGGTGGTGCTCTTTCTTGAAAAAGAAAAGTGAGTTTGCCTAACCAATCGTGGGAGGGTTATCCCATTCCGATGGATCAATGCGTAGAGGGAGTGCCAGTCGGAGGGTACTCTATGACAAACGAAACGCGAGAGTTGCTTCAGGGGTTGAGACCGATTAGCATAAGCCCGGTTACCAGTCAGCGACAGAAGCCAACGAGATTGCACCGCTGCATATAACAACGATGTTTTTATCCGCCTGAGGATAGGGACTCTGTGGTTATATGCAGTGTTTTGTATATGTATGCCTCACATTGCAAAGCGTCTGTATTCAGAGGTTATGTTGAACATAAACAATGAATGCAATGGAAAAACTGACAAAGTCTCTGTCGCTTTTTAAGGAACGGAACTGTTCTGTTTCTGTCGTGTTAGACTCACGTACTCGCAGGAAAAACGCGTGTGAGTTTCCATTATCTCTCCGTTTCACGATAGACCGCAAGTGCTTTTATCTTACCGTTGGAAGTTCTTTCACTGAAAGAAAGTTCTCAGACATCTGTAATGCGACTAAATGCAAGAGCGAGAACTACAAACTTCAAAAAGAGTGGAAAGACACCTTTGTTCCCAAATACAAAGAAATGCTGATGAGTCTGAACAAGGGTGGCATCCTGACATTTGAGATGGTACGCCAATGTATCATGGGCGATGGAGTGATGCCATCCAAAGAAGATACGACCAAATCACAAACTTTTGTTGGTGTATGGGAACAAATCATCCACGAATTACGGACAGACGATGGTGGTGCACGTTTTACCACAGCAGAGAGCTACGAGTGCGCACTCAAATCATTCAGAAAAATTCTCGGAACCAATATGATTAGAGGATTCTGCATCAGTGCTTCGGAAATTCAGAAGTGGAAAGACGGAATGCATAATGGAGTAAAAGATGAGAATGGGGCGATAGTCGGGAAAATCAGCGATACTACCGCCGGGATTTATCTCCGTTGTTGCCGTGCCGTATGGAACAGGTGTGTACATGAAGGCTACCTCAAAGATGTTCCTTATCCTTTTTCTAATAAGAAGGAGAAAGGACTTGTGAGCATCCCCAAGAGTGCGAAGCGCAAGCAGAGCTTTCTGAATGTCTGTCAGATGACGGAGCTATATAACCTTTTTGTCTCAAAGAAATATCCCGAACATTGGTCGGAAGAATATACCAAACGTGCCCACTACTCATTGGGATTGTTTCTTGCCCAGTACCTATGCAATGGATTCAATATGGCAGATGCAGGACGATTGACTTACGATAGTTATTATTATCAGACAAACGGAAAGGCTTTCCGCTTCAACCGAAAGAAAACTTCCCGAAGAAGTGCTGACGGTTCCGAAGTAATCGTTCCTATCATCCCTCCTTTACAATATGTGTTAGATGAAGTGGCAGCACCTCCGACTCGGGATGGTCTTGTTTTTCCTCATATATTAAAAGGCGCGGAAACAGAAGAGTTGCGCCGCAAATATACCATGCAGGAAAACTCTAATGTGAAAGACCGTATCATCAAAATATGTCACGAAGCACTAAATTGGGATAAATCCATCTGTCCGTCTGGTACGTGGTGCCGACATTCATTTGCGACCAACCTGCATAATGCCGGAGTAGACATGGACTATATTTCTGAAAGTATGGGGCATGCATCTTCTGATCATGCAATCACCCAAATATATATTGAGCATTATCCTCTTGAAATTCAGATGGAGAATAACTTGAAGCTGTTGAATCTGACAAAGACCTCTGAAAGAGACCTGTTATTGGCAAAACTGGCGAGTATGCCTACTGAGGAATTAGCCAAATTGTTTACACAAGCCTAATACGACTTTGAAGATGAGAAATTTCATAGAGAGAATAAAAGACTACTTCACAAGAAAGGATTGCGCTGATATGGCTATCTGTACTTGGAAGTCAGCCAACGAAGAGGTGTATGCCGATTTCTGTAAACGCATGGATGCCATAGGCAAGGGGGACTTGTCTATTCTGATGGATATATATCAGATGATACGGGAATGTACACCGCCAGAAGCTTTGCTGTTGTATAACTGGCTTTCCGATTTCATGAACGGTAAAGATATACAGAATATAGCCAATCAGCAATGGGCTGGCAAGTATACAAATATTATAGCCCAATGTATCACCAACAAACGGTTGTGGATAGGTGTCAACGTAAAAACGGGTACGGTAGAGTTGCTCACATCCCCAAAGTCGGAATTATTGATGGTTCATTCCAAAACACCTATTGAGGTTTGGAACCGTTTACCGCAGGAAACAAGATCCTATTTGACAGGGCAACTGGATGTACTTATGAAAAACAGCAAAGGATGCTATCTGTTGAGCAAACTGGAAAGGAAAATGGTGTATCAATCCCTGACGTACATCTCCCGAATCATTTTCCTGTCCCATGCCGTGTTTGTTGGTGAGGTTATGGCCAACCTGTATGATTATGTAGTGGAGAAGAAGGAGATTTTGGCTTATTGCATGTACTATTTCGTAATATTTGACCACGGTCTTTCACGTATGGCCCAATTACTTGACCACCTGCTAAACAGTGGAGAAGTTGACAATGGCGATATGATTCTGATAAAATCATGTGTTGCCTTGCTTGTTCATCAAAGCATAGAAATGGGAACTGAAAGCAAAGCCGGATGGGAAGATACAGCAGAAGCCTGTAATCCGGAAATCTGGAAGGAAGTGATGTTTGCCTTGCGAAAAGCCAAAGGCAGACGTGGGAACAAAAAGGTTATGCAATCATTGGATGATATTCTCGTCGGGGACAAGGAGCGCATCAAGCAGGGCATCCGCTCGTTTCTTGAAGAGAATACCGAGGATATAAGCCTTGCCTATCTGTTGAAATCATTGGTAAAAGCAGGCAGAATAAAGGCCTCCATAAGATACATGACATTTCATCGTGCCATTGAACAATTCTACCAGCGACATTACGGGCATGACATTCCACAGAAAAGATATGGTGAAATCAGAGACATAACATTGACTTCACCTCAAAGAGGAAACAGTTATATCAAAGCAAAACGGATAATAGACCGATGGACGGACTATTTTATCAAGAACGTGTAATTGGGAAACTCGGTTATCCGCAACTTTTTCTGCAAACATCTGTTGTAAATCGGTTGGTTATATTAAGCTACAAATAAACCGACCGATATGCAGAGTCTCATAAACTACCTTTGCTCGTGAAATCGGTTTTACAGAGTTGAGCCGAGACTTAAAGTATCTAATAACTAAACAAGTAAAGGTATGGAAGAAAAATTCAATTTTAACCAATTACTTCAAAAGCCTATCGCCATGATGACTGGCGAGGAGCTTTGCTTTCTCATTACAAAAAGTGTAGAATCCACCGAGAAGTCCACATCCCCAATGGCTTCCAAAGGCAACTATTATGGTATAGAGGGGATTGCCCGTGTGTTCGGATGCAGCGTACCCACGGCTAACCGCATTAAGAAGAGCGGCATCATAGACAAGGCTATCACACAGATAGGGCGAAAGATTGTGGTGGATGCAGACCTTGCACTGTCTTTGGCAAAAGAGTCAGGTGGAATCCATATTAAGGAGCAGTAATATGGAAGATAATTGGAAAAAAGATTTGGTAACAGACAGCTATGGGAATCCAGTCCGATCCATCAGCAACCTCCGACTTATTTTCACTTTGGATGAGAATCTTAGTCAGATAAGATATGACACCTTTTGTCAGGACGATGTATGTTTCAGCCCTTTGTTTCGCAATGTCAATGGCAACAAGATTGATGAGGAATCGGCAGGAAAGATACAAGACTATTTGGAAAGGACATACAGATTGCATCTGACGCAGAATAAGGTATTTGAAATACTAAAAACGACCTCTTCGGAACGGAGTTTTAACCCAGTACAGGATTTTATCACCCAAGAAACATGGGACGGACAGCCCCGCATAGCCACAACCCTCATTGATTATTTGGGAGCAGAGGACACGCCGCTTGTCAGGGAACAGACAAAACTATGGTTCGTGGCGGCTGTTGCCCGGGTTTTCACCCCCGGTTGCAAGTTTGACAACGTATTGACTCTGCCTGGTCCGCAAGGTATCGGGAAAAGCACCTTTTTCAAGACCATCAGCGGGAAATGGTTTAACGACTCGTTCTCTTTTGCAAGCGGTGACAAGGAGAAGGTAGAAACCATAACCAATGGTTGGATTATTGAAATCAGTGAATTGAACGGTTTGAAACGGGCGAATGATGCAGAGGCAGCCAAAGCTTTCCTGAGCCGTTGCAGCGACTATATGCGCCCTGCATACGGACATAAGGTTGTGGAGTTTATGCGGCACAATGTCTTTGCGGCTACTACCAATGAGACAAACTTCCTGCAAGGGGACAACGGGAACCGCCGTTGGTGGATAATTCCGGTTAAAGGAAACGGTCATGTTTCAGAATGGCTGGATGCGCTACAACGTGTTGTTCCTCAGCTTTGGGCAGAAGCATACGCCTATTATCGGCAAGGAATGAAACTTTATTTGACACCCGATATGGAAATTCAAGCCAATGAAGTGCAGGTACAACATTCCAACATCCTTGTTGACCCCATCATAGAAGATCTGGAAATGTATTTGGAGCGTGAGATTCCCGTCCAATATGCAAGTTGGACCATTCCGATCCGACAGGCTTATCAAAAGGGAGCATACTCAGAACCAAACTCAACAATGACCACACTCAACATGGTTTGTGCCCGGCAGATTATAGAGGAAATGCCTAATGACTTGGTCAGACGCAATCCTGCCAAATACACATCACAATATATCAATCGCCTGATGTCCATGATTCCTAATTGGAAACGGAGTGATCAGGAAAAAGTCAAAGGGTTGCATCCTGCCTATTGTGACAAGACCGGACGAGCAAAGCATCCGTGGGTGAGAGTGGACGCACCAAACGAAGAAGTCTGTACTTCATTACCAAGTGAACAGGAGCTACCATTTTAAATCTCAAACTAAGGGAAAAGAAGAATATCTGTCCCTTTGTCCCTCTTTTCCCCCTAAAAAAGGATGAAAACCAAAGACAGATAAAAGAGAAAGTTATAAGAAACACCTGGGACATGGGACAAAATAATTGAAAACATGA
Source organism: Phocaeicola fibrisolvens (assembly GCF_025567125.1). Lineage (NCBI taxonomy): Bacteria > Pseudomonadati > Bacteroidota > Bacteroidia > Bacteroidales > Bacteroidaceae > Phocaeicola > Phocaeicola fibrisolvens. The sequence goes on from NZ_JAOQJI010000041.1 coordinate 31,716, forward strand.
AAAAGGAAGAACTTATCAAACAACTGCAAGAGCATGAACCGTTACTGGCAAACGCGGTCTGCCACATGGTGGAGTATATTCAAGGCCGTTACCCTGCGGCATATCCAAGCAAAGCACAGACCGAAGCTGTGAACGATTATCTGCGGAGCGTCTATGCAGATGGGGACGGCAGCATGTCAGAGAGGAACCGCGAACATCGACGTATCGCTTCGCAGAACATCACTATTACCGCCATCCGTGTATTGGATAGTCGCCAACTTGCCAGGCTGCAAGACGTACTTGACCATATTGCGTACGACAGGGAGTATTATATGCCGGAGAGAGGATGTGGAATACACCGCTGACTTTCTCTTTTGGCTGCACCATTTATAAAATATCTTCAAACAGACAGATGATGAAAACAGACTTGAATTATTGTATAGTGCTTTCGGCGGAGCAGCTTATGTATCTGGCAGGGAGCAAATACGGCATTGACCGCATGAAGATTCTACACCAACTGATTGAAGCAGCCGTATTAAAAGAAACCGAGTACACCATAAAAGGTTTCTCCACAACCTTGCAAGTGGGGCAAGCCGTTCTTTCAGAAGTGGATTTGGCCAACAAGTTGGGCTATGACAAAAAGACCATATCCCGTGTGCTTGACAAGATGAACCAGTTGGAAATTGTCGCATCTACACAGAGTAATCGGACAAGCATCCATACGCTGAAATGTATATCGGCATGGATGCAGAACGGAAACCGCATAGACAATCCTTTCTATGTCCGACTGAAAGACCGGCAAGATGATAAGGAGAGTATGTCTGCTATATCAGATGAAGGCAAACAGCCTTCTCCCTCTTCTTTCCCTTCTGTTTCAGTTTCCCCACAGACTGCGGCAACGGAAGATTTCGGAAGAGATATTCCGGTTGATAACCAGATATAGCTGTACCAGAAAGTTGGTGTGTCCGAAGCTGTTGTATGCAGTATTGCAAGAAGTTCCTATGTCGCACAAATTCGCTTCGCTTATTCGTACTACATAGGCATATTCCGGCAGTCGCAAGCTCCCACCGTGCTGACCCTTTTTGAATTGATGTTTTACCCATAGCATAACAGAGTATGAAGAAGAAAAAGAATACCGACAAAGAAATTGATGAAGAAAACGAGAAAAAAGTCACAAGACGCACCCTGCGGCTTGAAGCCAGGGTGACAGAACAGGAATATGCTCAAGCGGCAGAACTTGCCAAAACCTGCGGCTTATCCATGAGCGAGTATGTGCGGCGTACCGCCTTGGGGCAACATCCACGGCAACGGTTGTCTGACCATGAAGTGGAAGCCCTGTGTAGTCTGACGGATGCAAGGGGTGACCTTATTCGCATCGCGGCAGCCGTGAAATCCATCCAAGCGGACAAACGGGCTATGTATTTCAGCGATACCCGATTTGTGGAACAATGGATGAGGGCCGCTACTCAGCTTATCAATCGTTGGAGCCAGATAGAAAATTACCTTACTGAATAAATTCCCTCACCTATTATGATAGCAAAAGCCTCCACCATATCGCATGGCGCAAATGCCATAAGATATTCCGTCAACAAGGAGAAAGCGGATATAGTCAAAGCCAACTTCTTGCCCGATGATATTTCGCCGGAAGCAATGTATGGACGGATGATGCTCGTACAGAAAAAGTTTGCTGAGAATATCAACAAAGGCAGGCCTCTTAGTAGAAATGTGATAAGAATTGAGATTTCCCCATCCGAAGAAGAAAGTCGGGATTGGACGATGGATGATTGGGAACGTTTATCAAACGAGTTCATCCGCGTGTTTGATTCCATTGACCTCTCTGGCAAAACCAAACGGGCTTCTTCAAAGCAGGTCAACCTCAAAGGCTCGCAATACATAGTCGCCCTGCATCGTGATTCCAAAAGTGGCATTCTCCACTTGCACATTGACGCTAACCGTGTGGACATGAACGGTAAAGTCAATGATAGCCATAAGATTGGTGAGAGGGCTGTCATGGCTGCGAATATCATCAACGAGAGACGAGGCTGGGTACAATCTGAAGAAATAGGCATACGTCATAGACAAGAAATCTCAGACAGTTGCATAGAAATACTCCGTACGATGGACGAATTCAGTTGGCAGAGGTATGAAATGGAACTGGTGAAACGGGGATATAAAGTGCACCTGCAAGAAAAAGACGGTGGCGGAGTTTATGGCTATTCTATCAAGCGTGGCAACTCCATTTATAAATCATCCATGTTGGGTATCGGGCGAAACCTGACCCCATCAAAAATTGAGGCTACTTGGGCAAAACTACATCCGCAGGAAAGGATATCTAAGCCGGCAAAGCCTGTTCCCCAACAAACATGGACAGCAGACACGACTCCTCTTATACAACCTTCGACTGCTTCGCATCCTGTTATGAAACATTACGATATAACGACAGACGAATATCACAGTTTCCATATCGAGATATCCGAAGCCGCTGATACTATCATTCGGCAGAATTGTTCTTTGGAGGAAGCACATCCGTTGGCTAAGATTGAAGAAATACAGCACACGGCCCTTTTGCTCTTTGCTGGGTATTTGGATGCTGCCACAAGTATGGCGGCGTCAAGTGGCGGTGGTAGTTCTGACACAAGTAGCTGGGGACGGGATAAAGATGAGGATGATCTTGAATGGGCACGCCGCTGTGCAAGAATGGCAAACAGCATGTGCAAGCGCAGGAAAGGACTTCACAGATAAATTAACAATCAAAAGACAAGAATCATGGGAATTGGCAAATCAAAAATTACTCCATCAATAGAGTTTATATCGAATAATTGATTAAAGCGTTCTTTGACTTATCTTTGTGGTCTAAAAGGTTCAATTGATGTATTACGACAAGAT